>DATDUR010000070.1:0-2506 GCA_035290305.1 Patescibacteria group bacterium | reverse complement strand
GGTGAAAGCTGGTCTCCAAAGGGCGCGGGTCCGACCAGCCCGCGCCCTTATATTTTGCTCCTCCTGACACCCACTGGGCTGTGGGACTGGGGCCCCGCTTCTTGTTGAAACCCCCTCGTTTCAACGGAAGCGGGTTTTTTATTATTCAAAAAACCGTCCCTACACTTGGGGCGGTTTTTTTAATCAATATTCAAAATTCAACTTTGGTCTTCGTCCTGGATTTTTATTTGAGGGCCGCGGCCGACGTTTTTATATTTTCTGGCGACTTTAAGCCTGGCCAGCTCTTTTTCCATTTTGGCGGCTAGGGCGGCAAAATCAACCTCGGCCACGTCTTGCTTTTTATCCAGCAACTCCTTGACCCGCTGACGGGCTTCTTCAGCGCGAGTCTCGTCTATTTCCTCCAGCCGTTCGGCGGTATCGGCTAAAATGGAAATCTGATTACCGGACGATTCCACAAAACCGCCGGACGTGGCCAAAGGAACTTCCAGGCCGTCTTTTTTAATTAAAATTTCTCCCGGCACCAGCGAACTGACGATGGGAATGTGGTTCGGCAAAACGGTAATCTCGCCCAAGCGTGTCGGCAGGGTTACCTGGTCAATTTCATCTTCATAAACAATTTTTTCGGGCGTGGCGATTTTAAACTTTATTTTCATATATTCTACGAATGTACGAATATCTTACAAATATACTAATTCGTATATTCGTAACTATTAGTAATTAGTAATCATTTAACTTGGTCAATCGCGCCTTTCATGTAGAAAGACTGTTCGGACTTGTCGTCGTGGCGGCCTTCCAGAATTTCCTTAAAGCCGCGGATGGTTTCGGCCAGCGGCACGTATTGTCCTTCCTGGCCGGTAAAGGTTTCGGCCACGAAGAAAGGCTGGGACAAAAACTTCTGGATTTTACGCGCCCGGGACACGGTGAGCTTGTCTTCGTCGGACAGTTCTTCCATGCCCAAAATGGCGATAATGTCCTGAAGGTCTTTATAGCGTTGCAAAACCCGCTGGACTTCGCGGGCCACCCGGTAATGCTCGGCGCCGATTTCCTTGGGGTCTAAAATGGTGGAAGTGGAATCGAGCGGATCCACCGCCGGATAAAGGCCGAGTTCGGTAAGCGATCGGGATAAAACCACGGTGGAATCAAGATGTCCGAAAGTGGTGGCCGGAGCCGGATCGGTCAAATCGTCGGCCGGCACGTAAACCGCCTGAACCGAAGTAATGGAACCTTCGCGAGTGGAAGTGATTCTTTCCTGGAGTTCGCCCATGTCGGTGGCCAAAGTCGGCTGGTAGCCCACGGCCGAAGGCACGCGGCCAAGAAGAGCCGAGACTTCGGAACCGGCCTGGGTAAACCTGAAAATGTTATCAATGAAGAACAAAATGTCTTTATGTTCCCTGTCGCGGAAATGTTCGGCCAAGGCCAGTCCGGTTAAACCCACTCTGGCCCTGACGCCGGGCGGTTCGTTCATCTGACCAAAAACCAGAGTGGTTTTGGCCAGCACGCCCGATTCTTTCATTTCATAATACAGGTCGTTGCCTTCGCGGCTTCTTTCGCCCACGCCGGCAAAAACCGAATAGCCGCCGTGCTCGGAAGCGATGTTTCTGATTAATTCCTGAATGATAACCGTTTTGCCCACACCGGCGCCGCCGAACATGCCCACCTTGCCGCCTTTGACAATCGGGCAGATTAAATCAATCACCTTGATGCCGGTTTCCAGAATTTCGGTTTTGGTGGACTGGTCAATAAACTTCGGAGCCGCGCGATGGATCGGATTCCGCTCTTTGGTTTCCACTTTGGCCATCCCGTCCAAAGGATTGCCCAAAGCGTCAAACATCCGGCCCAAAGTTTCTTCGCCGACCGGCACGGTAATGGGCTGGCCGGTGGCCATAACTTCGGCGCTTCTGGACAAACCGTCGGTTGAGCCCATGGCAATGGTCCGAACGGTATTGGAGCCGATGTGCTGCTGGACTTCCAAAACCAGCTTGCCACCGTCCGGCATTTTGACTTCCAGGGCGTCAAAAATTTTCGGCAGTTCGTCCTTAAAACTGACGTCCACCACCGCCCCGATTACTTGTTTAATTTTCCCTTTATTTTCCATATTGACTTTTATTATTTATTAATTTATAATTTTGTGTTTAAATAGTTATAGCTGGTTAATTTTACTTAGGAGGCGTTCATGCCTAGTAATCCGTCCAAGGTTTTTGAAGCTGATGGCCGCTCCGAGTGCGATCCCGTGCCCGGCAAAGAGGAAACTCCGTCTATTCGGAACCAGAGAGAGCGGGCTATTCGGGAAGCTCGGGGACGCAAGCCTGTTTTCTGGTCAAGACCCTCGCCTATTTCTCCGGGTCGGAATGATCAGACAACTCGTTTTCTTACCGGCTGAATCTTATCCGCTCTTTTTTCTTTAACCTCTCTATGTCTATCTGGAGAGGTTTTTATTTATTAAAAGACTGAAAAATTATAAGACTATTAAAATTTATTCCACCGCGGCCCGGCCGCCGGAAATATC
>DATDUR010000069.1:0-6698 GCA_035290305.1 Patescibacteria group bacterium | reverse complement strand
CACCGGCCTAACAATAGATTTAAATTCACTCTCGCCCGAAGAAAAAACCCTCTATCAACTGCTCTCGGCCAGCCCTTGTCACGTTGACAAAATCATGGAAAATAGTACCCTTGATGCATCCATCGTCGGCGCTTTTCTAATCCAGCTGGAAATAAAAGGCATTATTAAAAACATCGGCGGACAAAATTACGTCAAATTATAACCATCTCAACGTCCCCTAATCTTAAAAATCAAAAGACCAAGATGACCAAATTCAATAAGTATTTTGAAGCGGCCAGATACCTGGATTCACTGGTTAACCTGCCGATTAAAGACTATCTTTTGGATAAAAAAGACAGGTCTTTTTACATTGACCGGTTAAAATGGTTCTTAAATTCCCTGAACAATCCTCATCACGGCTTTAAATACGTCCACATCACCGGCACGGCCGGCAAAGGCACCACCGCCGCCACCGTCCACCAAATCCTGGCCTTGGCCGGCAAAAAAGTCGGCTCTTACTACTCGCCGCATCCGACCACGGCGATTGAACGAATCAAAGTCAACGACAAATACATTTCGCCGGACGACTTTGCCGACCTGATGGAAGTCATTAAACCCAAAATGGACTGGGCCTATAAAAAATCCCCTTACGGCCGGCCTTCTTATTTTGAAACTTTTTTGACCATGGCTTTTCTGTATTTTAAAAAAACCAAGTGCGAATACGCGGTGCTGGAGGCGGGCCTGGGCGGCACTTATGACGCCACCAACGTGATAGAAAAACCGCTCATCACGGCCATCACCAACGTTGATTACGACCATCTGGACGTTTTGGGCAAGACTTTAACCAAAATCGCCGCCGACAAGGCCGGCATCATTAAGAAAGGTTCGATTTTTTTAACCGCCGAACAGCGGCCGCATCTGTTAAAAATATTTTCCGCCAGATGCAAAAAATTAAAAGTGCCGATGATAAAAGTTAAAACCGAAGGCGACGGCAATAATTTTCTGGCCAAGGCCATTGCCGGACAGCTTAACATCAGCGAGTCAATCATCAACCAGAAATACGAAATAAAATCGCCCTGCCGTTTTGAAACAGTTCAAAAAAAACCGCTGGTGATACTTGACGGCGCCCATAACCCGATTAAGCTGGCTTATCTGGCCGAAAGGGTTAAGGCCGTCTCCCGCAGAAAACTGAACGTGATTATGGCCATGAGCGCCAACAAAGACCTGCCCGCTTCTCTCGGCAAAATCGTGCCCCTGGCCGACAAGCTCATCCTGACCAGATTTTTAACCATTAAAAGGCGTTCGGCTTACATTGAAGATTTAACGCGCCTCTCCAAAAAAATAAATAAAAATC
The DNA here is from genome assembly GCA_035290305.1 of Patescibacteria group bacterium. Taxonomy (GTDB): domain Bacteria; phylum Patescibacteriota; class Patescibacteriia; order UBA1558; family UBA10009; genus DATDUR01. The sequence goes on along the minus strand of DATDUR010000069.1, from coordinate 5,365 downwards.
TGCCCATAAAAACTTATCTGGATCCCTGGCAGGCCCTTAAAGCCGGACTTAAAATGACCAAACCCGGCGACTGCCTTCTCGTTACCGGCTCCTTCTTTTTGGCCGGCGAGTTGAGAACCCACTGGATTCCGGAAGAACAAATTTTAACCAAAAGAAGCAGCTTTTAAAGAAGGAAAAAACGTCCTGATCTAAGCTATTTTTAAAAACCATCAAACTAATGCTATAATGGTTTTATGGCTCAAATCGGCATAGAACAAATCATCAAAACCGTACGCGACTATCACCCGGACGCTGATTTTAAATTGATTAGAGACGCCTACGAATTCGCCGCCCTGGCCCATGCCGGGCAGAAACGGCTCTCCGGCGAAGACTATGTTTATCACGCGCTGGCCACGGCCCAGACTTTGGCGGAAATGAAAATGGATACGCCGATCATCGTGGCCGGACTGCTCCACGACGTGCCCGAAGACACCGATCATACTCTGGAAGAAATCCGAACTAAATTCGGCAAAGAAGTGGCCGGACTGGTGGAAGGCATCACCAAACTGGGCACCTTAAAATACCGCGGCCTGGAACGCTACGCCGAAAATCTGCGCAAGATGTTTTTAATGATGAGCAAAGACGTCCGGGCTATTTTAATAAAATTCGCCGACCGGCTCCATAATTTAAAAACTCTGGACTCTTTAAGGCCGGATAAAAGAAAAAGAATCGCCCTGGAAACCCTGGAAATCTACGCGCCCATTGCCAACCGCCTGGGCATGGGCGAAATGAGAGGCCTGCTGGAAGATCTGGCCTTCCCCTACGCCTACCCCAAAGAATACGTCTGGGTTAAAAATCTGGTCGAATCCAGATTAAAAGTGGAAATAAAATACATTGAGAAAATAAAAAAAGTCATTCAAAAAGAAATCACCGAAGAAAAAATAGAGCTGGCTTCCATCCACGGCCGCGTCAAACATATTTATTCGCTCTATAAAAAAATTCTGGAAAAAGGCCGGGACATTAATAAAATTTACGACCTGATTGCTTTAAGGATAGTCACTAAAAACATCCCCGACTGCTACAGAATTTTAGGCATTATCCATAAAAAATGGGCGCCTCTAAAAGGCCGGATTAAGGATTACATCGCCCAGCCCAAGCCCAACGGCTATCAGTCCATCCACACCACCGTCTTTGCCGAACGGGGCAAAATCGTGGAATTCCAAATCCGCTCCGAGGAAATGCACGAACTGGCCGAATTCGGCGTGGCCGCCCACTGGCATTACTCCGAACTGCGGGGCAAAAAGCTGAAGCCCGAGACCATGAAGTGGATGAATAAGCTGATTGAGGTCCAAAAAAAAATCGCTAATGACAGCGAATATCTTTCGGAAATAAAAATTGACTTCTTCCAGAACAGAATTTTTGTTTTTACCCCCAAGGGCGACGTCATTGATTTGCCGGAAAACGCCACCCCGGTCGATTTTGCCTACAGCATCCACACCGACATCGGCAATAAATGCGCCGGCGCCATCGTCAACGAACAGATGGTGCCGCTGGATACCCGCTTAAAAAGCGGCGACGTGGTGGAAATCCTGATAAATAAAAACCGCACCTCGCCCAATGCCGACTGGCTGGATTTTGTGACTACCGGCATTGCCAGGGATAAAATCAAATACGCTTTAAAGAAAAAACAAACCGGCCGGATGGCCAAACTCCTTAAACGTTAACGGCCGTTAACAATCTTGGCTATAATTTCGTTTAACTCTTCGCCTGAATAAAAATCAATGGTGACGGTGCCGCCGCCGCCTTTTTTGTTAATGGTTACCTTGGTGTTTAAGGCGTTTCTTAACCGCTCCTCCTGCTCCGCCAGTTCCAAATCTTTAACCAGCACCCGCTCATGAGCCTTGACTTTGATTTTCTTAACGGCCGATTCCGCCGCTCTGACGTTTAAATTAAATTTAAGAATCTTGTTAAAGAGATTGATTCTCTCGGTTTCCGACTCGGCGGCCAGAATCGCTTTGGCATGGCCGGTGCTGACTTTGCCCTCTTTCAAACCCTGCTGAATTTGCTCCGGCAATTCCAATAAACGCAAAGCGTTGGCGATGGTCGCCCGTTTTTTGCCGACCCTAACGGCCACCTCTTCCTGGGTCAGGCTGAAATCGTCAATCAGCTTTTTATAGGCCCGGGCCTCTTCCATCGGATTAAGGTTGGTTCTTTGGATGTTTTCAATCAGGGCCAGCTCCAGTTTTTCCAGTTCACGAGCGTTTCTGACCAGACAGGGAACTTTGGCCAGGTCCATAACCTGCGCCGCCCGGAGCCTTCTTTCGCCGGCAATCAGCTGATATTTACCGTCCGGCAAAGGGCTTACCACCAAGGGCTGGATGATGCCGTACTGCTTGATGGAATTGACCAAATCCTCCAAATCGCCGTAGTCAAAATTCTCCCGCGGCTGGAGAGGATTGCTCTCAATGTTGGCCACGGCCACCTGCTTGACCCTCTCTTCATCGTCGGCCACCGGATTTTTAATCTCGCCGGGCAAATCTTGATTTTCTGCCGCTAATTTATTGGGGATTAGCGATGCCAAACCCCTGCCTAAGCCACCCTTCATGTTGTTATTGGTTATTAGAAATTAGTTATTCGTAAAAATGGAATGGGAAATTTATTTATACTTATTCTCCGGACAAAATTACCTCTCTGGCCAGCTTTTCGTAGGCCCGGCCGCCTTTGGAATACGGGTCGTACTCCAGAATGGTTTTACCGTAAGACGGCGCTTCCGCCAATCTAACCGACCGGGGAATGACCGAACCGAAAATATGCCTGGGGAAATATTGATACAACTCGTTAAAAACCGCTTCCGACAGCTTGTTCCGGCCGTCGTACATGGTTAAAACCGCGCCCAAAATCTGCAAATCCGGCTTAAGGTTGTTCTGGACCAGATTGATGGTGCGCAACAGCTGGCTTAAGCCCTCCAGAGCGTAATATTCGCACTGCACCGGAATTAATAATTCATCGGCCGCCACCATGCCGTTTAAAGTAAGTAAGCCCAAAGAAGGCGGATTGTCTATCAAAATATAATCGTAGTTATCCAAAATTGTCTTAAGATTGTCGTATAGCCTAAACTCGCGTCGTTCCACGTTGACCAGCTCCACGTTGGCTCCGGCCAGATTAAGATTGGCCGGCGCCAGATGCAAGTTGTCCAGATTGGTGGAATGCAAAACCTCGTCAATCTGCGTCGGCCCGACCGAAATGACTTCGTAAATGCCCTTGTCCACGCTGCGGTAATCCAGGCCCAGGCCGGACGAGGCGTTGCCCTGCGGGTCAATGTCAATCAACAAGACTTTTTTGCCGTAAGCCGAAAGATAGGCGGCTAAATTAACCGCCGTGGTGGTTTTGCCGACTCCGCCTTTTTGATTGATGATGGAGATGACTCTGGCCATAATAGATGAACTTATTATACTTAAAATTACCGTTTTATTCAATCAAAAAACCGCCTACATTTTCAAGTTTTTTTAGCGGCAAATTCTTTTGCACTCCTACAAAAAGAAAAAGCCCCCTTTGGAGTTTTCGTCATTGACGAATTCCGCAGGGGGCATAGATGCGAGATGAGAGAGATTACGCGCACGCGCAGACAGAGGCGATTTCGGCTTTGAGTGCGGCCGCGGCTTTGTCGATCTGCTCCTGATGGTGAGTTCCGAGGTCAAACCGCTTCATCTTGTAAATGGTCCAGAAGCGAGTGACCTCTCCGTTTCCGTTATCGTCGGTGTCGTTTTTCACACACTCGACAACGAAGTCAGGAGCGATTCCCTTGACAAACAGCTGTTCGCCAATGGTACCCGCGTCCCACTCGTGCCTTTCACCAGAGCCCGTTCCCGAGTAACCGGCACTTGCCAGCTCGAGGACTCTGTCCTCATCACTCCAAACGGCGAAGTATTTGGTGTAGTTGTAATGACCACCATTGCACCAGCTGTAGGAGTCCTCTGAACCCTTCTTGGCCAAAAGAGCCTTGTCACCCCTCTTGACCTTAATGTCGTTGATGTCCTCGGGCAAAAGATTAGTTCTGCCCTCGCTGTCAACAAACATCTTGTCGATGAACGGGAATTCCTTGCGCAGAAGCGCCACTCTGTACTGTTTCACTGTATTCTCCTTTTTTCCCAAAAGTTTTTTTAGCTAGATTTTCAAGTTCCCCTTGGCCCGCTAGCTTTTACGGGAAGGCCACTCACTATGAGTAGCGCGCTGAATACCAAGAATTTTGATACCCAAGGCGCTACTCACTTAAGCAGCAAAGGAAAAAGTAATTTCTCTCTCGTCTTTTCAATGTGCTAATCAGATTTGGAGCGAAATTCTTGAATCTTTCTTCAAAAACTCACTACTCAATTTCGAATAATTAAGTATAGCATATTATAGATTATTTGTCAAGAATTTAAACGATAAAATGGCTAAAATTAGCTTAAATACAATCAAAAAACCCCTCTTCAGGGGGATTTATAGTGGTGCTGTATTCTTGAATTAGTCCGAACGCATTTCGCCGCCTGTGGCAACGAGGAGAAGTCCTCCAAAATTTGAGCGGCTTCGTCACGATCTTTGACAATTTCAAGTTTTTTTGGCGGTAAATTCTTTTTCGGAAAAAAAAGTGGCTTCGTCATTTATGACGGGTGCCACTAAACCCTTCTTGTTCAGCTCTCTTTCTTGCGAGCCAGATATTCTCTGCCCTTGCCAACATCTGTGTTGATCGGAACGCTTTTGTTGGCACAAAGTGGACATTCCGCTTCGTCCCATGCGTCGAGCTTGACATTGACAAGCGCAAAGAGCTTCGGCGGATCCGCCACATCCTGCGGTGTGATTCCTCCGCGATTACAGAGAACGCCGAGGCCGACGATATTACCACCGAGGGCACGACTTGCTTCAACGACTTTCTTTGCTGAACCGCCGGTGGTGAGAACATCCTCCACTACCAAGATGTTTTTTCCGGCGACGAGTTTGTCGTAACCGCGTTTGATGATGAAAGTGTCGTCACTCCCTGTTTTCTCGGCATAAATACCCAACACTTCGTGTCCTGTGATTTCCGAGAGGTGATACGCTATCCACTGCGAGAGGATTACGCCGCCGATAGCCGGAGCAATGACTACTTCCACGCTGTCGTCCACAAATTGCTCGGCGATTGCTCGACACAAATCCGATGTCTCCTTGGTATGCGGATATACCGCATCCTTGTTGACATAAGCCGTGCCGTGCTTTCTGGAAGTGTAGACGATGTGGCTGTTGGTGATGACTGCGCCGACATTTCTGAGGACTTTCAGAACTTCTTGCTCATTCATAATTTCACCTCCTTTCTTACAGAACTGCTGCGATTTCTTCCGCGATTTTCTTCGCTGCGTCTACGGATGTGCCG
>DATDUR010000068.1:0-7419 GCA_035290305.1 Patescibacteria group bacterium | reverse complement strand
CGCGGCGGGCCGTAAAATCGGCGAGCACGAAGGGGTCTGGTATTACACCATCGGCCAGAGAAGGGGCATCGGCGTTGGAGGGGGAATGCCATATTACGTTGTTGAAAAAGATTTAAAAAATAACATTTTAATTGTGGCCCGGGGCGATAAGGACGAGGCTCTGTTTGAGCGGGAACTTTTGGCTTCGGAAGTTCATTGGATTGGAACCCAGCCTGAATTGCCTTTAGAATGTACGGCTAAGATAAGGTATAGACAGAGGGATCAGGAATGTCGAGTTGTAAATTTCCAATTTCCAATTTCCAATTTCCAATTAAATTCCAATGACAAAAATCCAAAACTCAAAACTGTCAAAGTTATTTTTAAAAATAAACAAAGAGCCATCACGCCCGGGCAATTCATTGTTTTTTATGACGGCGACGTTTGTCTGGGCGGAGGGAAAATTTTATAAGCGACATAGAGCGAGAAGGGGAATATATGAAGGCAAAAAAATATCCCATCTATTCCAAAAAATATTTTATCAATTTTTTCATCTGGCTGACGGCCCTGACCTGTTTGTTTTTTTTAATCTTTGGAGATTATCTTAAGACGGCCGGCTATGTTTTTTCCATACTTTTAATTATGCTGCCGTTTTATCTTTACGCCCGAAAGGGCATAATCAGAAAATCGGTCAGCCTGGATTTTATCCAGTTGCTCCAGTTGTTTATCGGCATCGCCACCATTCTTAACTTATTGGGTTCCCTGGTCGGTTATTACGACGTCCGGTTTTCCGGTTACGACAAGGCGCTTCATTTTTTAAATCCGATTTTGATTTTTACGGGCACGTCCGTTTTGGCTTTTTATTTCCAACGGCATTTTTTCGGCAAAACCACCAAGCTGTTCGTTATCTTGTTTAATTTTATTTTTCTGATTCTGGGAGCCTTTGGCTGGGAATTTTTTGAATCTTTCGTTGATTCAATTTTTGAAAGTTCGCGGATGTTCGGCAAATTCGGTGAGGTTTACTGGGACACGCTGTACGATTTGCTGTTTGATTTTGCCGGCGGCTTTATCGCTTCCATGTTGATTTATCGGTATTTTTATGATTATATGATAGATAATGTTAAGTCCCAGCCAGAGGCTGGTCAGCCTTTGGCTGACATTAAGTCCATTAAGTCAGGGACTTAATACTTAACGCATACTATGATTATCAATCAGATCCGTCAGAAATATATAGAATTTTTTTCCTCCAAGGGCCACGCCGTGATTCCTTCCGCTTCTTTAATTCCGGAAAACGACCCTTCGGTTTTGTTTACCATGGCCGGCATGCATCCTTTAGTGCCGTTTTTAATGGGCGAAAGCCATCCGGCCGGTAAGCGTCTGGTCGGTGCGCAAAAATGCATCAGAACAGGCGACATTGACGAGGTCGGCGACGATTCACATCTGACTTTTTTTGAAATGATGGGCAACTGGTCTTTGGGCGACCCTGCGGAACCTGACGGTCTGGGCAGGGATAGCTACTGGAAAGAAGAGGCGATCAACTGGTCCTATGAATTTTTGACCGATAAAAAATGGCTGGGTTTGGATCGGGCCAAACTGGCCATAGCCGTTTTTGGCGGCGATGAGGATTGCGTTTTTGATGAAGAATCTTATCGTCTTTGGAAAAACTTAGGCATTCCCGAATCAAGAATAATCAGGCTTGGCAAAGACGACAACTGGTGGCCGGCCGGCGGCAAATCCATCGGACCGCAGGGTCCGGATACGGAAATTTATTACTGGACGGGCGAAGGTTCTGCGCCGGAAGCGTTTAATCATCAGGACAACCGCTGGCTGGAAATCTGGAACAACGTCTTTATGGAATATGAACGGACCAAAGAAGGCAAGTATCTGCCCTTGAAACAAAAAAACGTGGACACCGGTTTGGGCCTGGAAAGGCTGGCCGTGGTCATGCAGAACAAGAAATCGGTTTATGAGATAGAAAGTTTCGTGCCGATGATGGAAAAAATCAAATCTCTGGCCAAAAATTACGATGACCGGTCGGCCAGGATAATTGTTGACCATGTCAAGGCCGCCGTTTTTATCATGGCTGATGACGCCGGCCTTGTCCCTTCCAATCTGGAGCAGGGCTACGTGGTCAGGAAATTGCTCCGTCGGGCCATTCGTCATGCTAAGAAAATCGAGATACCTTTAGAGTTTGATGTTACCACGCCACTTATAAAAATAGTCGTTGATGAATATAAAGATATTTATCCAGAGTTGGGAAAGAATGAGCAAAGAGTCGTTGAAGAAATAAAAAAAGAAGAGAACAGTTTTGAAAAAACCCTAGAAAGGGGATTGAAGGAGTTTAATAAGATGTCATTGGATAAAGAAATCAGCGGCCAGCGGGCTTTTGATTTGTATTCCACCTACGGCTTTCCTTTAGAGATGACCAAAGAATTGGCTAAGGAAGCCAAGGTTAAGGTTGACGAAGAAGGGTTTAATCAAGAGCTGGCCAAGCATCAGGAACTGTCCAAAACCGCCGCCGCCGGAAAATTCAAGGGCGGCCTGGTCAATCATTCCGAAGCAGTGGTTAAATATCATACCGCCACTCATCTCTTGCATCAGGCTCTGCGGGAGGTTTTGGGCAATCACGTTGAGCAAAGAGGCTCCAACATTAACGAAAAAAGATTAAGGTTTGATTTTTCGCATCCGGATAAAATGACGGACGAGGAAAAGAAAAAAGTGGAAGAGACGGTCAATCAAAAAATCAAGGAAGATTTGCCGGTAAGCTTTAAAGAAACGACCGTCTTGGCGGCCAAGGCCGAAGGCGCCATCGGTTTGTTCGGCGATAAATACGGGGAAAGAGTCAAGGTTTATTCAGTCGGCAATTATTCAAAAGAGATTTGCGGCGGCCCTCACGTTGAGCGCACCGGAGTTTTGGGCCATTTTAAAATAAATAAAGAAGAGGCTTCAGCCGCCGGCATCAGAAGAATTAAAGCGACCCTGGATTAAATAGACCGATGGATTTCCCGTAAATTTTCTTGACATATTCGGTAATTCCTGTAAAATTATCCCCAAGGTAATAATTTTATTAAAAAAATAAGAAAAAACGCTAAAATAAGGCGAAATTCCTCATTATTTCGAGTAACGGTTAAAAAAGCGACAGTAATGATGCGGGAATGTCTTTTTTGTTTATCAATTTGCCAATAATGGAGGAAAATCAACCAAAAACCAATAAAAAAGGATTTCTGGAAATAGTCGGCACGGTGGAAGAATTGCTTCCGGCCGGCTCCTTCAAGGTTAAATTGGAAAACGGCCATGAAATATTGGCCCATCTTTCCGGTAAAATGAGAATGTACCACATTAAGCTGGTGCCGGGGGATCAGGTGAAGGTGGAAATAACCCCTTATGATTTAACCAAGGGCAGGATAACTTATCGAATGTAATTTATTCAGGTATGAAAGTCAGAGCCTCGGTAAAGAAAATATGTAAAGACTGCAAGGTAATCCGGCGCAAAGGCCGGGTGGTTTGCATTTGCAAAAATCCCAAGCATAAGCAAAGACAAGGTTAATTAAAAAATATGGCATTAAGAATCGCGGGAGTAACATTACCCAATAACAAGAGAGTAGAGGCCGGTTTAACCGCCATCTACGGCATTGGTTTTACCAGGGCTAAAAAGATTTTAAAAGAGTTGGGTATTAATCCGGATACCCGAATCAATAAACTTTCCGAAACCGAAGAAAAAAAACTTCGTGATTATATTGAGAAGACTTATAAAGTGGAAGGAGAATTAAAAAGAGAAATTTTAACCAACATTAAGAGATTGAAGGAAATTAAAAGTTACCGGGGCAGCCGCCATCAGAAAAATTTACCGGCCAGAGGACAAAGAACCAAGACCAATTCCCGAACGGTCAGGGGCAACGTCCGGAAGACCATGGGCAGCGGCAAGAAACCGACGGCCCAGAAGACCTAATATCAATCAAATATAAATATGGCAATAGCAGTTAAAAAAACAGTCAAGAGAAAAAAGAAAGTCAAACGCAGCATCAAGCGCGGCCAGGCGCACGTTCAGGCTACTTATAACAATACCATGGTCAGCCTTAGCGATCAGAACGGCAATATTTTGGCTTCCAGTTCGGCCGGCCAGTGCGGTTTTAAAGGTCCTAAAAATCCACTCCTTACGCCGCCGGCGTCATCGTCAAAAACGTGGCGGATAAAATCAGGGATACCGGCATGCAACAGGTGGACGTTTTTGTCAAAGGAGTCGGTTCGGGCCGGGAAGCGGCCGTCAGGGCTCTGCACGCCAACGGTCTGGAAGTGATGTCCATTAAAGACGTTACCCCGATTCCGCATAACGGTTGCCGCGCGCCTAAGCCAAGAAGGGTATAAGTTAGTAATAAGTAAAAAGTAAATAACAAATTTCCAATAACAGATAACTAAAGTATGGGTAGAGATTTACGGCCAAAAGGCAAACAGGAAAGGAGAGAAGGCGTCAAACTCTTTTTGAAAGGCGAGAAGAGTTTTTTACCCAATCATCCGCTGGTTAAGCGTCCTTATCCTCCCGGAGTCCACGGACCCGCCGGCACTCGCCGTCGGCAGTCCGGTTTTGGCGTACGCTTAAGGGAAAAACAGAAAGCCAAGCGGATGTACCGTTTGCTGGAAAGGCAGTTTCATAAATATTACGTCATGGCTTCCAGACAGGCCGGCGATACTTCGGAAAATTTTTTGCAATTTTTGGAATTAAGGCTGGATAACATAGTTTACCGCCTGGGTTTTGCCGCTTCGCGGGATCAGGCCAGGCAGCTGGTTAATCACGGCCACATTACCGTTAACGGCAAGAAAATAGATATTCCCAGTTATCAGGTTAAAGTCGGGGAAGAAATTTCCGTCAAGAGTTCTTATCTGGGTAAAAAATACTGGCAGGAGGTTTTGCCCAAACTGGAAAAAACCGAAACGCCGGGCTGGCTGGCTTTGGAGCCCAAGCAACCCTCCGGCAAGTTAACCACCAAGCCCAAGAAAGATGAACTGCCCGGGCCGTTTGACGTTCAATTAATCATGGAGTTTTACTCAAGATAATAGATAAATTTTTAATTTCTAATTTTTAATTTTAAATTAGAGAAGGAGGTAAATAAATATGACCATTCCATTGCCGAACAATTTAGAAATTTCCGAAGCCAAAGGCAATAAGGCGACCATCGCCATTGAACCGTGCTATCCCGGTTACGGCGTAACTTTGGGCAATTCCTTAAGACGGGTTTTACTTTCTTCCATTGATGGAGCGGCCATCACTTCCATCAGGATTGAAGGAAGCCAGCACGAATTTTCCTCCCTGCCCGACGTTAAAGAAGACGTGATGGAAATCGTTTTAAACGTTAAAAGAATCAGGCTTAAGGTTTTTTCCGAGGAACCGGTATTGCTAAAACTTAACGTTTCGGGAGAAAAAGTCGTTAAGGCCGGCGACCTAGCAAAAAACGCCGACGTGGAGATTGCCAGCCCGGAAGCGGTCATCGCCACTTTAACCAGTAAAGACGCCAAATTGGAGATGGAGTTTATGGTTCAGCGCGGCCGGGGCTACGTGACGGTTGAAGACCGTTCCAAAGAAAAAGTGGACGTCGGCTGGATTATGGTTGACGCTTTTTATTCGCCGGTTGTTGCCGTCGGTTTTGAAATAGAAAACATCCGTGTCGGCGACCGGACCGATTACGAAAGGCTGCTTTTAAAGATGGAAACCGACGGCACTATGAGCCCCAAGGAGGTTCTGGAAAAGGCCAGTGAAATTTTAGTAAATCATTTCAGTTTTATTTTAAACGAGACCGTGGCCGGTTCGGAGAAGAAGAAAAAAGCCAAAGCCGAAGCGGAAGCCGAGGTTTTAATTTCGGAAACGGCGCCGTCCAAAGAGGAGTCTGATAAGGTTCAGGCCGCAGGCGAGGCCGAGTCCAAGAAGAAACGGGGCCGGCCGAAGAAGACGGATAAGTAAAAATTAAGTCCCTTAAGTCAATTAAGTATTAAGTCCATTAAGTCCGTTCTGACTTAACACTTAACACTTAACACTTAATATATTATGCGACACAGAAGCAAAAAAAAGACTTTAGACCGCAAGAAAGCCCCCCGCGAGGCTTTGCTTAAGAATTTAATCTGCCAGGTTATTTTATACGAAAAAATCCAGACCACCGAAGCCAAAGCCAAGGCGGTTAAGCCGTTGGTGGAAAAAATCATTACCCGGGGCAAGACCGACAACTTGGCCAACCGCCGGATGCTGATTGCCAAACTGCCTATAAAAAAGGCGGTCAGGAAGGTGTTTGAGGTTCTGGGACCCAAGTATAAAGACAGACAGGGCGGTTATTTAAGAATAATCAAAATCGGCACCCGTCATGGCGACGGCGCTGAAATGTCACAAATTGAATTTGTTTAATTATGAGCACTGAAATTAAAAGAGACAAGCATGCTTTAGACGCCAGCGGACATCCGGCCGGACGATTGGCTTCGGAAACGGCGGTTTTGCTGATGGGCAAACATAAAGTCAATTTTCAATCCAACCTTGACCAGGGAGATTTCGTGGAAATTAATAATATTAACCAGCTGGCCTTTACCGGCAAAAAACTGGAAAAAAACGTTTATCAGAGACACAGCGGCTACCCCGGCGGCCTCAAAACCAGCCCCTTGGCCAAGATTTTTAAAGAAGAGCCGGCCAGGCTGTTTACCAAGATGGTTTATAACATGCTGCCCAAAAATAAACTTAGAAAAGAAATGATTAAAAGATTAAAGGTTAATTAAGTCCCTTCTGACTTAACGCTTAATACATTTATGCCAGAAAAGAAAACTACAACTAAAACAAGGAGCAAGGCGCAGGCGAAGAGCAGGGTTAAGAGCCCTACCAGGCCTAAACCTAAAAAGGAAGTTAAATTACCCGTTAAGGCGGAGGTTAAGACGGCGGCGCCGGAGGCCAGGCCCAAAAAGAAAGCGGTTTTGCCTTATATTTACGCCGTCGGCAGAAGAAAAACTTCTGCGGCCAGAGTCCGCTTGTACGCCAAAGACAGCCGTTCGGAGATAATAATCAATGACAAGGATTATAAAAAATATTTTCCTTATTTTGAACATCAGCAGATAGTTGAACAGCCGCTCAAAAAAGTGAACATGTTCGGCCAGAATTACATTTCGGTCAGGCTGACCGGCGGGGGAATTAAAAGCCAGGCCGAGGCCGTTAGACACGGCATTGCCAGAGCGCTTTTAAATTTTAATGAAGACTGGAAAAAGACTTTGAGAGGCGAAGGTTATTTAACCAGAGATTCCAGAAAGAAAGAAAGAAAGAAGCCGGGTCTTAAAAGAGCCAGAAGAGCTCCGCAGTGGGCGAAGCGATAGGCTGATGATTGAGGATTTTAAATAACCGACGGCGATAAGCCGTCGGTTTTAGTTTTTTATATTTTTCAAAGCCCTGGTTATTTCCTCAACGGTTTTCAGTCTCACCAG
>DATDUR010000067.1:0-2825 GCA_035290305.1 Patescibacteria group bacterium | reverse complement strand
CGAAGAACTGGGATTTGTCGGCGCCGGGCTGATGCTGTTGTTGTTCTTCAGTCTGCTGGGCCGGATTTACGCGGCGGCCCGCCGGACAATTGACGGTTTCGGCAATCTGCTGGCTTTGGGCCTGGTGATTTATCTGACCAGCCAGGTTTTCATCAACATCGGCATGAATATGGGCATAGCGCCGGTAACCGGCATTCCCTTGCCGCTGGTAAGCTATGGCGGCAGTTCGCTCATCTCGGTTTTAATCGCCCTGGGCATCGTCAACAGCATTCAAATCAGGAACAAGACTTCGTTTTTCGGCCGGGAAGAGTAGCTTGACTAAAACATTTTTTTTTTGTAGAATACGCCTAATAAGTGAAAATATTAAGTAAAGATTAGTAAAAATATGCAGGAAATCAAGTTAAAATGCCAGACCAGGCAATTGCCGGCCAAAGAGCCCAATCTGACCAGAAAAAGAGGCCAGATTCCGGCCGAACTTTACGGCCAGGGTTCAAAAAATCAGCATTTGTTCGTGAATGAGAGAGAGTTTGAAAAATTATACGAGCAGGTCGGCGAAAGCAGCCTGATTACCCTGAACGTCGGCGAAAGCCAGCCGGTCAATGTTTTGGTCCACGAAGTCCAGAGAGATCCGATAACGGATAAGTTTTTACACGTTGATTTTTACCTGGTTAATCTGGATAAAGAGATAGAAACTCGCATCCCCCTGGTTTTTGTTGGTGAATCGGAAGCGGTCAAATATTTAAGCGGCACTTTGGTCAAGTCTCTGGAAGAACTGGAAATCGTTTGTTTGCCTAAAGATTTGGTTTCCAAAATAGAGGTGGACATCAGCCAATTGAAAAGTTTTAACGACGTTATCAGGGTGGCCGATATCAAGCTGCCCGGAACCATTAAATCTCTAATTGAACCGGAGAGGACGGTCGCCAGCGCGGTGCCGGTTAAAGTGGTTGAAGAAAAACCGGCCGCGGTTGAAGGAGTGGAAGCGGCTACGGCAGCCGGAGAAGTTAAGGAAGGCGAAACGGCCACGGCCGAAGGCGAGGCCAAAGGCGCCGGCGAAGAAAAAAAATAATTTAATTTTAAAAACCGCCCCGTTGGTTAACGCGGGCGGTTTTTTGATTTGTTTAAAATTACATTTGACCTTAAAAACAAGGAGGAGTATATTAAAAACAACCAGAAGTTCTTTTAAAAACCCCGCACCCGGACCGGCTAGGGTCAAAACCTTAGAAAGGAGGTGATAAAATGATCAGCCGGATTAATTTGGTGGCATTGGCCAAGGCTTTTTTTGAACAGAATCTTGGCCAGCTTCCCGGTAAGTTACTTGAACTGCTTGAGCAGTTCAAGAACAGTGTCATTGACCTGGACACTTTAAGAGCTGAACTGCTGAAGTTAGGTATTAAGCAGGATGTTCTTGATCAGTCTTTTCCTCAAGTAATTGGTTCTGCCAGATAAACGTTCAGGAAAGGAGGAAAGATGAACGGCAAAATACCGGTATCGCAGTTAGAATGTGAGTTGGCGGCAGTTCTTGGCAATCCACTGCCTTTTGGCGCAGCTAAACTACTGGATGGTTTCAATAAAGGCATCGTGTTAATTAAGGAAGTAAGGGAGGGGTTACTGTGGGAATTCCCAGAGCTTGGGAGAGAGAAGCTGGCCGGATTACTGGGCCAGTAACGTCGTTTCAACAAAAAACATCAATCATAACTTAGCTCTTCTTATTCACTTGAGAAGAGCTAAATTTTTTATGGACGCCTTGTTTATCCTCGTAAATTACCAGTGGTTTATTTTTAAGAGAATCAATTGTTTTAAACAACTCGGGATAAAAATCGCCGACCAGAGCAATAAATGGCTCTTTTTTGATTGAAATTTCTCGCTCAAAGTCGGCCGGAGTTAAATAAGGCAGATTGGCCAGAACCAGGTCAATTTTTTTATTTTTGACGGCCGCCATGAGGTCGCTTTTGATAAAGGTGATGTTTTTTTCCAGCTGATGAAGCCGGGCGTTTTTTTTGGCGACTTTCAGGGCCCGGCCGGAGATATCCAGCCCAATCAGTTCAAAATCGTCCAGGGAATATTTTTTTTCCAGTTCTTTGGCCAGAGCGATGATGATGTTGCCGGAGCCGGTGCCAAGGTCGCAGATTGTATATTGAGCGTTGAGTGTTGTTTTTTGTTTTTTAATTTCTTCCAAAGCCAAGTCAATCATTTGTTCGGTCAGGGGGCGGGGGATTAAAATGTGCCGGTTAACGTAAAAGTCGTAGCCGTAAAATTCTTTAGTATGAATGAGAACGGCCACCGGCGCTCCGGCCAGCCGGCGGTTGAGCCAGCGTCTGAATTTTAATTTTTGCCACGGGCTCAATTCCGTTTCCGGCCGGGCATATAAAAATTCTTTGTCCCGTTTTAAAGCGCCAGACAATAAAAGCTCGGCGTCCAGTTGGGCCGAGTCGGTAAAGTTGCCGTTATTTAATTTTTCAATCGCCCAAGCCAGAGCTTGTTTTATGGACATAATATTGAATTATGAATAAAGAATTATGAATTATTCCGCCTCCGTTTTTCTCAAAGTTTCAATAATTTCATCCAGGTTGCCGTTTAAGATAGTCTGGAGATTGTGCAAAGTGAGCTTTATCCGGTGGTCGGTCAGCCGGTCCTGCGGAAAATTGTAGGTCCTGATTTTTTCGCTCCGGTCGCCGCTGCCAATCTGGCTTTTTCTTTTTTCAGACAGTTCTTTTTTACGTTTTTCTTCGTCCAGGGCCAGCAGTCTGGAGCGTAAAACCTGCAGGGCCTTTTCTTTGTTCTGCTGCTGGCTGCGTTCGTCCTGGCACTGAACCGTTAAGCCGGAA
>DATDUR010000066.1:0-7694 GCA_035290305.1 Patescibacteria group bacterium | reverse complement strand
CTGCCGTCGGCACGCCGAGGGCTTTGGCTTCTTTTTACATAAATTTAATCTGATTATGCCACTTTTTAATTAAAAAATAAAGCCCATTTTTAAATTTAGGTAAAAAAAATTGTTAAACCAAAAAAAGCGGATAATTCCGCTTATTTTGGCTTATTTATTTACACCAAACGATTGACCGCAGTCGGGTCGTTTGGGAAGATTTTTATTGGCTCGTCCGCTAAGCTACGGCGGGCAAGCGCGCACGGAAGGGCTGGGTCAAGGGCAATATCTCTTTTGACGGCGCATTTTGGAACCATTTAAAAAACCACCAACGGTTGTTGGCGATTTCCTTTGGCATATTATTTCTTCTTTTTCTTAGACTCTATAAGTTTTTTGACTTCTTGATCAAAGTCCGAAATATAATTTTTATCCTGCTCTATTTTGAATTTTTCATATTCTTTAAGAGCTAACGCTTCAGCTACTTCGTGGCTGATTTTACCGGAGTCTCCCAAAATATCTCGTTCATTGAATTTTAGAAAAGCATCGAGTTTCACAACCCAATCTTTCATCCTCATTAAAATTCCGCGCTTCGCCTGCATCTCCGCATAATCAAGATACATTATTACTATCCTGTTGAGATGATCAAGCTCCTTTTCATTCAGATAATTTTTTGCAATAACAACATCTGATTCTCTGATATTGCCCTTAGGAGAATTCTTCCAAACAGTGAGTCCCATGTTTGGTTTTGAACTGTTAACTCTTTCGTGAACTATTTCCGCCGCAGTTTTTCCGGTAATCGCAAAGTGAAGTTTATTTTGCACTGTGGCAAAAAACTGCTTAGTGATTTCCTCATCGGGTGAATAATCAGCACTACACTCCGCGTAAATGTCGGTGATTTTCTGATACATCCGCCTTTCACTCGATCGAATATCCCTAATTCTCGCCAGCTGTTCCTCGAAATAATCTTTACCAAAAATAGTGTTTGGATTTTTCAATCGCTCATCATCCATAGTAAATCCCTTGATAATATATTCTTTCAAGCGCTCTGTCGCCCAAATACGGAATTGTGTGGCCTGTGAACTATTAACTCGGTATCCAACAGAAAGAATCGCATCAAGATTATAAAACTTTACGGATTGAGTTTGCGTCTTTCCTTCTAGTGCCCCATGAGTAGTGGTATGTTCCAAAATGGAACTAACCACCTTTTCATCTAATTCTCCGCTTTCAAAGATATTTTTGAGGTGCTTGGTAATAGCTGGTCTTTGAACCCCAAATAAAAGGGCGATTTTATCTTGAGTCAGCCAAATATTTTCATCACGCAAAAATATCTCAACTTTTACCTGTCCGTTTGGGGTGGTGTAGAGCAAAAATTCAGTGAAGCTGTTGTTAGTGATAATTTTTTTACTATTTTTTTTCATAATTATATTGATATATTTTCATTTTCAAAGCGTGGCATTTTGTCACGGTTTTATTTCCGCTTTTTAGTCTTCGGCTCAATATTGCTCGACTCGTCCAAAAAAGCATTTAGATCTGATTGCCGGATCCGCCAAACTCCAATCTTGGAAGCTTTGAGCTTGCCGGCTTCAATGTATCGGGTAACCGTCCTAGTGTGCACTCTTAAAATTTTGGCGACTTCCTCAATGGTAAAAAGTTTTTCGATTTCGTTCATAAAAATAAAACTGAATTTTTTAATCTTAATTCCATTTTATCCCTTCTATAATTGTTTGTCAAAATTGTCGCTTTTTGCCATAATAATCTTACCACTCGGGGTTTGCCTCGCTTCTGCCCGTTCAAATCCCTATAATATAATTCTTAACTAAAATAAAAAAACCACCAAATTGCTTTGATGATTTTTCTTGGCTCGGGGAGAGGGATTCGAACCCACGACCCACTGGTTAACAGCCAGTTGCTCTACCACTGAGCTATCCCCGAATGATATTTTTTATATTCTATTTTTTAAAAATCTTCTGCCAAAACCTGTTTTAAAATATTTTTCTCTAGCCAAGGCCTTACTTTTATCTCTACAAGCTTCGTAATAAATTAACTTTACAGGTCGTCTATTTAAAGTTGCCGGCACTTTACCTTGCTGATGTTCTTTTATTCTTTTGACTAAATTATCAGTAAAACCTATGTAATGCTTATTATCGTTGCATAATAAAACATAAGTATAAAACATAATCACTTTTCTTAATATTAAGTTGCTCCCCGCCCGCCACGCAAGACGAGCTTGCGAGGCGTTGCGGGCGGGTACCACTGAGCTACCGCGGAAGGTAATTATTTGGATATTTGATTGATAGTTTATTTGGTTATTTGTTTTTTATTTTTTAAGATTCTCTCTAACTCCTTTAATAAGTCCGTTAATCACTTTAGGAAATTTTTTAGTTAAATTACTTATTAATTGAATATCCTCATTCTTTATTAAACCTCTCTTAATTGCTTTATTTATAAAATCAACTGACTCATAAAAAGAGCTTTTGGAGTAATTAAAAAATAGAATTTTATCTTTTTTATAATATCTATGCCAACCTTCCGCAATATTACTGGAAATTCCATCAATCGCTCTTACCAATTGTTTACCAATCGTATCCTGAGAAAAATAATCCCAACTTCTAACTATCTTCCAAATAATATTAGATAACTCAAAACCTATCTTATAACTATAATGTTCATTATAGTTCATAAATCGCTTTTCTTTATTTAAAACAAATAATCAAATACGCAAATGATCTATCGGCCAAATAACCTAATAATCCCTTAGCTTCTTCATGTCGCTATTATGGCTGATTCTTTCCAGAGCCTTGGATTCAATCTGGCGGATGCGCTCGCGGGTGACGCCGAATTCCTGGCCGACTTCTTCCAGAGTATGAGCCACGCCGTCCATCAAACCGAAACGCATTTCCAGAATCTTCTGCTCTCTGGGAGTTAAGGCGCTGATGATTTCCTTAACGTGATCTTTGAGCAGTTGCAAAGAAGCGACTCGGTCCGGCGTGATGGTTTTCTCGTCTTCAATAAAATCGCCCAGGGTGGAATCCTCGTCATCCTCGCCGACCGAAGTTTCCAAGGAAACGGTTTCCTGGGATATTTTAATGATTTGGCGGACTTTGTCAAGGTCCTCGCCGATTTCGGCGGCAATTTCCTCTGGCATGGGCTCGCGACCCAGGTCCTGAATCAGACGGCGCTCGGCCTGCTGGAACCGGTTGATGGTCTCCACCATATGGACCGGAATCCTGATGGTGCGCGACTGGTCGGCCAAAGCCCGGGTAATGGCCTGGCGGATCCACCAGGTGGCGTAGGTGGAGAATTTATAACCCTTGCGGTAATCAAATTTTTCCACCGCCCGAAACAAGCCAATGTTGCCTTCCTGGATTAAATCCAGAAGCGACAGCGAACGGCCGGTAAACTTTTTGGCGATGGAGACCACTAGCCGGAGGTTGGCTTCCACCAGCTTGCGCTTGGCTTCCATGTCGCCTTTTTCCTTGCGCTTGGCCAGTTTAACTTCTTCTTCGGAAGTAAGTAAAGACACCTTGCCGATTTCCCGCAGATACATCTGAATGGAATCGGAAGAGATGTCCGTCAAATCCAGCTTCTTCATGTCTATCTTGAATTTATCTTCCTTCTCTTTCTTCGCCGGCTTGTCTTCCTTTTTAAACTCGCCCACTTCGCCCAAAAAGCCGCCTTCCCTGGAAACTATCTGAATGCCGTTTTCGGCGATTAAATCATAAAAATCTTCCAGCTTGTCCAAATACTCTTCGGCTTCGCTGAAAACGTAAAGAACTTCCTCGTCGGTTAAAAATCCCCTGAACCGGCCCTTGGTAAACAAAGACTGAACCCTGGCCTCATCCAGTTCCCGCGGCAAGGCCCGTTCCTCCGCCTGACGGATTTTAGCCGCCTTTTTCCTGGCCAGCGCCTTCTTTTTGGCAACGGCCTTATTTTCGGTCTTCGCTCTTCGCCCTTCAATCTTAATCTTCTTTTTAACCGTCTTTTTCACGGCCGCGGTTTTCTTTCCGGCCGCCGGCTTTTTTTTGAACAAAGCTTTCTTTTTGCTCTTTGCTTTTTGCTCTTTGCTTTTTGTCTTTTTCTTTGACATAAAAAATATTAAATATTAAGTACATTAAGTCGATTAAGTCCCAGCCAGAGGCTGGTCAGCCTTTGGCGACGTTAAGTCCATTCTGACTTAATACTTAACACTTAATTAAATTCTGCTTAATTTGCCCAATTCTTCGCTTAAGCGGTTGGCGGCTTCGCCGTCGCCGGCTTTTTCCGCCTGGGCAATCTGCTCCACGATTATTTTAACCTTGATTTTTTTATAGAATTCGGTCAAGCGGCCGACCAGCTGGACCATTTCCTGGCTGATTAAATCGGGCTGGTCCTCGTAAAAAGTTTCGTCAACCAACAAAGACAGCTGATTCAGATAATCCGCCCGGTCTTGATTTAAAGCTTTTTTAAAATCGTCAAAAGAGAAACTTTGGCCTTTATTATAATAAATTATCAGGTCTTTGTAAAGCTCGCCGGCCGGAATGTAAGTGAGCATTTCCGGGATTAAGCGCTGGCCGACCGCCTGAATCTGCTCCGGAAACTTGATTAATAAAGCCAGCAGCTGTTCGGCCACAATCTGCGCCTTGTCCACCTTGACTGATGCCGTTTTTTGTTCTTCAATTTCAGGCCGGCCATCTTCAGTTTTAGCCCGCGGCAAACTTTTAATCAAAGCTTCTTCCGAAACGGACAGCTTATCCGCCAATTTCTTGAGGTAATGAGAGCGCTCCACCTCATCCCCCATTTTGGCCACCACGGCCAGAATTTTCTTGGCCGCCTGCTTTTTGTGGTCCACCCGGCTTAAATCCAAATTTTTAAAGGTGACGGCGAAAATATAGTCCATGAAATTCTCCGCCGACTTAACCAGCTCTTTCCATTTGTCTTTCGCTTCCCGGATTAAATCGTCGGGGTCCTGGCCCTCGGGCAGGTGGATGACTTTGACGTTTAAACCCGCCTGCCAGGCCAAGTCAATGCCCCGCAGGTTGGCTTTGGTGCCGGCCACGTCGGCGTCAAAAGCAATCATCACGTTAAGCGTGTATCTTTTTAACAGCTTAATCTGCTCGTCCGTCAAAGAGGTGCCGGAAACGGCCACCACGTTTTTAATGCCCGCCTGGTACGAGGCGATGGCGTCTATGTTGCCTTCCACCAAAATGGCGTAATTCAATCTTTTGATTTCCTGCTTGGCCAAATCCAGGTTGTATAAAATCTGGCTCTTGTTGTAAATCTGGGTCTGGGGGGAATTGACGTACTTGCCGCCCGGGTCGTCCTCGCTCATCTTGCGCGAGGTAAAACCGACCGTGTTGCCGTGGACGTCGCGGATGGGAAACATCAGGCGGTTCCTGAACCTGTCGTAAGGCCGGTCTTGCTGGCCGGGCACCAACAGTCCGGCATCGGCGATTTCCTTAAGCGTGTAATCTTTGGACTGCAGATATTTGATGGCGTCTGCCCAGTCGTTTTTGGCGTAGCCCAAATAAAAATCATTAATGGTTTCCGGAATGATTTTACGTTCCGCCAGATACTTTCTGACAAACCCGGCCGACTGGTCGTCCGTTAACAGGCCGTGCCAGTAATCGGCAACCGCGCGGCATAAATCCAGCAGGCGGGTTTTGCGGTTATGAAATTCGGGATTCTGATAAGTGAGCTTGACGCCGGCCCGCCTCGCCAGCACTCTTAAAGCCTCTGGGAATTCCAGACCCTCCAATTCCTGGATAAAAGTAAAGTGGTCGCCGCCTTTGCCGCAACCGAAACAATGCCAGATTTGCTTTTCCGGAGAAACCATAAAAGAGGGCGTTTTCTCGTTGTGAAACGGACACAGCGCCCTTAAATTGGAACCGGCCGGCTTGAGTTTAACGTACTCGCCGATTAAATCCACGAGGTCCAGCCGCTGTTTGATTTCGTCGGTGGGATTGAGCATTTATATATGGGCAAGTGGCGGAGAGGAAGGGATTTGAACCCTTGAACGGCTATTCACCGTTACTTGCTTTCCAAGCAAGCGCACTAGGCCACTATGCGACCTCTCCAGCATTTACCTATATGCTTGGGCAATATACAATAATTAAACCGATTTTTCAAGTCTAAAAAAGCCTGCCGCAAATGTAGCTAGCGGCAGGCTGTGGCGGTTTCGTCAAAAGTCAAAAGTCAGCAGAACAGGGCGAATCTGGCTTCACCGGAAAACAACCGGTGTCGTCTTGCAACCCGAATTCAATTCCGGGCTTCTTATTTTTCTCTTCCCTGTCACCTTTGTCAGGGTTTAGAATCGTGGTTTTGGTTTTAGGTAAAATGCCCCAAACTAAAACAAAAATCTAACTAACATCCAAAACCACGATTCTAAACCCAACCGCTATTTCTCCGCCTCAATAATCTTCATGGTCGTAGCCACCACCGAATCCGGAATTAAAGAAATTGAATCAATCCCTTCCCTGACTAAAAACTGGGCAAACTCGGGAAAATCCGAAGGCGCTTGGCCGCAGATGCCCACTTTTCTCTTGCGCTGATGGGCGGTTTTGATTATCTGGCGGATTAATTTTTTGACGGCCTCGTTGTTCTCGTCATAAACGTGGCTTACCAGTTCGGAATCGCGGTCCACGCCCAAGGTCAGCTGGGTTAAATCGTTTGAGCCGATGGAAAAACCGTCAAATATTTTGGAAAATTCATCGCCCAAAATCACGTTGGAGGGAATTTCGCACATCACGTAAACTTCCAGATTCTTGACTCCCCGCTTTAAGCCGTGCTCGGCCATAATTTTAAGAACCTTCTTGCCTTCTTCAACCGTCCGGCAGAAAGGCACCATAATCTTGATGTTGGTCAAACCCATTTCTTCGCGCGCTTTTTTAAAAGCCAGGCATTCCAGTTTAAAGCCTTCAATATACTTGGGGTCGTAATATCTGGAAGCGCCCCGCCAGCCGAGCATGGGATTGTCTTCGGCGGGCTCGTAGTTTTCCCCGCCGATTAAATTGGCATACTCGTTGGACTTGAAATCGGACAAGCGGACAATCACTTCTTTGGGATAAAAAGCGCCGGCAATCCGGCCGATGCCGTAAGCCAGTTTATCCACGTAAAACTGAACCTTGTCCTGGTAAGCGGCCGTCAGCTCGTCAATCTGTCTGATAACTTCCTGATTTTTCGGATCTTTGGATTTTTTAATTTTAGCGTAATTGATCAGGGCCAAGGGATGAATTTTAATGAAGTTGGAAATGATAAATTCCTCCCGCGCCAGTCCCACGCCGTCGTTGGGAATAAAGCTTTCGGCAAAGGCCGCTTCGGGATTGCCCACGTTCATCATCACTTTGACGCGCCTGGGCCGCTTGAGATTTTTGATATTGGTTTTTTTGACTTTGAATTTCAGCAGGCCGTCGTAAACCCGGCCGACTTCGCCTTCGGCGCCACTGACCGTGACCGGCTGGTTCTGTTTGATGACCTCGGTGGCCTTGCCCGTGCCCACCACGCAAGGGATGCCCAGCTCGCGGGAAACAATGGCCGCGTGGCAGGTTCGGCCGCCGGCATCGGTAATAATCGCCGAGGCTTCTTTCATAATCGGCTCCCAATCCGGATCGGTCATTTCCGTTACTAAGACCTGGCCCGTTTTGAATTTGCTGATTTCCGAAATTTGTTTGATCACGTTGACTTCGCCCTGTCCGATTTTCTTGCCCACGGCCGCTCCTTCAACCAGCACTTTGCCTTTT
>DATDUR010000065.1:0-5707 GCA_035290305.1 Patescibacteria group bacterium | reverse complement strand
GTCAGTCAATTAAATCCATTAGGGTAATCCGTGATAACGGAGGCATCCTGGTATTGACCGACCGCGTGGAGGCTCTGCAGAGGGTAATCGCCTCATTGGTGCGCGACCTCAAGGTTTTGGGAGCGCTTTATCGTGAGGCGACAGGCAAGGATTTTGACGGCGATACGGATCTTTCCAAGATCAATATGGGCGAAATTACCATTCGTCCCAAAGTTGAAGCGGAGGATTCCGCGGAAATTCCCGAAGAGCCTGAACCCCACGAAGAAGAGGCACCGGTTTTGCAACCGCCAACCGAAGGAGACATCAGGGAGCTTTATCCGGATAAACCTTCGGAAAAACCCGAGTAATTCGTTCATAACAAACACCACCCCGTTAGGCTACAAAGCTTGATGGGGTTTTTATTATTGTATGACGTTTGAGGTATGAAGTATGATGATTCATCTCATCGTACATCGCATATCGCACATCATACAAAAATAAAAACCCCCGAAGCAAGTGTATTGCTTGGGGGTCGTGTAAAGTGCTTCTTTGACGTTAAGCTTCCACCCCGGCCGGCTTTTTATAGCCGTTGCCGTGCCGGAGGTCGGAAATGGCGGCATCAACCCGTGTGCAGGCTGTGTCCATTGTCTGTTTAACGCTCTCGCCGGCTTTATCCGCGGCCTGCCGGAATTCTCTGGTTACCCGGTCAATTTCGCTATTGGCGAATTGACGGATATCATCTTTGGTATCCCAGGCTATTTTCTTTTCCAGATTCGCGGTAATTACCACGGTCTGGAGTAGAAGCCAAAGAATCCAGATGAAATCCAAGGTCAGAACGTAAGCCAGCAGGTGAGGTTGGGTTGGCCAGTAGCTTAGTGTCAAACTAGCTGCCGAAAGAACCTGATAAGGTTCAATCTTGGCCTTACTCACCGTCTTTTCCCGGTCAATAACCTGTTCAATAATGGTTTTGGCCGAGGCAAAACTTGACTGAAGCATGGCAATGGTTTCCCGTTGCGCATCCTTCAGGCTGTCAGTATTGATCGGAGTCAATTGTGGCATCTGTTGCAGGTAGAGCTCCACATTTTGTGAAGAGACCAGACCGACCATGTTAGCGGCCAGCTTGTTGATTTCTCCGGCGTGAAGCAGAAATTCATCCTCGGCAGTCGCCGTTAAAGCCAAATTACACTGTTCATTGAAAAGTGAATCTAGCTTATTCATCTCACTGGTTTTGCTGTTTGCCCGTTGAACCAGCGAGGAAAATACGGCCGCAGCCTTTTTGTAACTGCGGACCACCGGCCCGGTTCCTTTAATTCCGGTAAATTGGCCCAGGCTATCTTGCCGGGCGACTTCGTTCATCAGCGACTCGAATGTTCCCAATTCCGCCTTAACGCTGTTGTTGGCGAAACTGGCCTCTTCAATCTGACCTATCATCTTTTTTACTTCATTGATATAGGTCTTTTGGTGTACTCGTTGAAACTCATGAACGCCGATATCCACTAAAGAAAAGAAAGTGGAAAAGGCCAGAATGAACGGTACTGAACCAATAATAATGGCCCAGTATTTGAACTTGGTTTTGCGGTGGGCCAGGGGATAGTTTTCGTACATGAAGAAAGCTACCCCGAAAATCATTAGAGCACCAACGCCGGCAATGAGCCAGGCTTTGGTTAAACCCACGTTCAGCTGCACCAACCCGTCACGCGAAAGCACGAACGAGGCAAAACCAGCCAACACATTGAGCGCGTTGAAAAACCAGAAGATGGGCTTGCGCCACATCTCGGGAATTGAGAAACTCATGGCATCCTCCTTGGATGTATGTGTGTTTTTACTGTTTATGTCAAAGAAATAACAGGGAATCTTAGCAGATTATTAAGGTTTTGTCAAGACTTTTGGATATAATGGTAATTATACTCTTGACAAAACCTTAATAATTTGCTAAATTAAGCTGTTTTAAGAACTTTAAAAAGAAGGTACAAAAACCCAAAGGAGTATGTAGATGAGTAACGGTAATTCGAAAGAGGCAGTAAAAGAGGTAGTAATTGTGACAGCAGAGGAAAGTTTTCTGCCCGCAGTTATTGCCGGCAGTTCTTTTTTTCAGGATGTTTTCGGCGACGGCGCCAACGGTCTACATGCCTTTTTGCCTGGGGACTGGGCCGATCTGGCAATGATCAGGCGTGAGACAGGGGTCTCTTTTACCCACGGTCTTAAGTTGATTGAAGAGGTAATCCGCAACCCGAGGGACTGGTTTAGTCCCGGACTTCAACCCGATTTGATCAAAAGTCTTTATGCCGGTATACGTCTTTTTATCCGGCCCTTCGTGGTTGAAGTGATGATGGGTAAACTCGAATCCCATCATTTAATTCCCGAAAGCGATCCGGCCTGGCGCTCGCTGAAAAACGCATTTGAACTTGCCTTGGGAGTTGCGGAGGAGTTGCGAACCCAGTGGTCGGAAGGTCGCCAGGCCAACGCCATTGAACGGCTCAAACTGCATGAGGTCGACGATCTGTTGCAAAAGAGGCAGGATGAGTTTCTGCGCCGGCTGTTCAGCGGATTGGAGAAGCTGGCCAAAATCATGGACGGCATTAACTTCGGCGAAGGTGGCGTGGAGGAATTTCTCCAGCAGGTCAACTCCGGCCAGACCGAAGTCCTGGAAAGGAAATTCGCGGCTATTCAGGCTCGTTGGGAACAAAACTCCAGAGATTTTCTGAAGAACCAACAGCGGGCGCGCGAGCTGGATGAGAAACGGCTGGAGCTCGACAAGGGTTGGACCGAGCTGGCTACTATGCGGGCCAAACTGGAAGCGGCCAAGCTGGATTTCGACCGGAAGGTTGACCATCTGAACGGTCAGCTTGACGCCATCAAGGTCGAGAATACCAAGCTCGTCTGCAAGAACACCGGCCTTCAGAAAAAGGTGGAGACGCTTACCGAGGGTCTGAAAGTGGTCATGACCGACCTCGTCGCTCTTCGCGACAAGGCCGAGGATAAGGTCATCAAGACAGTCGATCTCAAGGACATCGAGGCGGTTTTGGACAACGTTCCCTCGAGTCTCCGCGATCTGTTGGCCGAGCAGTCGAAGTAGCAGTACCTTCTTTACAAACAACAAAACACCCCGAACGGAACATCAGTTCTGCTTCGGGGTTTTTATTATTGTATGAAGTATGACGTACGAAGTATGATGATTCATTTCATCGCACATCACAGCCAGTTTTTTTTCTTGAAGAAGATTATAAAGCCGACAATTAAAAATCCCATCAGGCCCAGAATCATCCAAAAGCCGCCGGGGTCGTTGACAAAAGGCATAATCGGCGTGTTCATGCCGAAAATGGAAGCCACCAGATTAACGGGCAAGAGCACCACGGAAATCATGGTCAGGATTTTCATAATGTCGTTTAAGCGGAAAGAAATCAGGGATTCGTTGGTGCCGTGCAAAGCTTCAATGTTTTCTTTCAGGCCGTCCAGAATGTCCCAGGCGTCGGCCGATTGTTCCAGGTTGTTGGCCAGGTGCAGGCCGATTTCGTCCGGAATGAAGAATTTCCTTTCTTTACGGATAAGTTTTTTAATGACGTTTTGGTGGGTCTGGGTGATTTTTCTGAAGTTGATGATGTTTCTTTTGACCAGCAGGATTTCTTTGACCATCTTTTTCTCGTAGCCGGCGAAAATGACTTTTTCAATGTCTTCTATGTCCAGGTTGATGTGGTCCAGCATGGGGAAAAGATACGCCTGGAGTTTGGTGAGAATTTCGGAAAGCAGGGCCACCGGATTGCCGTTTAAATATTTATCCCGAAAAGCGTCGTTAATCCGGCATTGTTCAAAAAATTTGTTGAACGGCTCCAGTTGTCCGTCCGTGACCGTCACCAGATAGTCTTGGCCGATAAAAAAGTCCAGTTCCGAGCTCCGGATTTCCTTCCGCCCATGGTCATAGTAAGGAAAAGTCAGAATCAAAAAGAGATAATCGTCATACTCATCCAGTTTGGGCCGCTGGGCCGGGGAGAGGCAATCGTCCAAATCCAGAGGATGGAATTTAAAATTTTCCCTTAAATAATCAATTTCCTTAGCGGTATTGCGGGAGAGGTTAAGCCAGCGGACATGGTTGGTTTTGATTTCGCTTAGGTATTTATTGGGCATAGGGCGTGATTTGTATGTTGTTGGTTGATATGTTGTAGGTTGATATGTTTATATTATACAATATCATTGAATAAAAACCAATTTTCTTGTATAATTAAGTAAGTCCGTTAAGTCCGTTCCAATTTAACATTTAACATTTAACATTTAACACTTAACACTTAACACTTAATACTCAACACCTTTTTATGTCAAAAGTTTTAGAACCGCGCCAGCTAGGGGAACAGGCCGAAGACATTTTGGCTGATTTGGAAGTGGGCCTGCCCAAGCCGGTTGAGGAAGGACCAGAACCGGCGCCCCGGCCGGAACAAGTCATTGAGCGGCCCGTGGAACAAAAGCCGGAAGTTTCAGCGGATAAAAAAGTCAGCGAACCAGAACGGGCGCCAAAGCCCCAGGCTGCGCCGGCAGCGGCCCTAAGCCCGGCCGATTTAAACCTGGACCCGGTTTTGTATCAGCGGGTGGAAACCATTTTAGAGGCTGGCCTGGGCGACGTTTACCAAAAGCTGTCGCCGGCCCAACAGCGGGAATTCAAGGTCAAAGGCGAGGCAACCACCAAAAAAATCACTCAATTGATGCAACAGACCAAAATTCAGGTTAAAAAGATTTTTATTTTGATTATCAGTTGGCTCAAGATTATTCCCGGCGTCAATAAGTTTTTTCTGGAACAGGAAGCCAAAATCAAAGCCGACCGGATTTTGGATTTAAAAAATAGACAGGACTAAAAATTATGCTGGCAGTCGCTCCAGTTCAAGTAGAAGTCAACACCGGTATTTTTTTAATAGACAATGCCTTTGGTTTTTTGTTTGCCAATCCCTACGTTTCCTCTTTGATGATTTTAGCCGTCATTTTACTGGCTCTGTGGCTGGTTTTGGCCAGTTTGAGAAAAATGCTGTTGCGGGGCAGCGCGGTGCCGGCGGCTTTAAAGATGAAGGTTTTAATGATTACCGTGCCCAAGGCGTCGCTTAAAAAAGAGACTAGGGAAGAAACTCCCGAAAACACCCAGGAAGAAATCGGCGTGGCCGAAAATATTTTTGCCGTCCTGGGCGGGTTGAGGGCCCAGCGGGGCTTAAAGCACTGGCTGTTGGGCCGGACCGATCATTTTGCCGCGGAAATCGTGGCCCGCGAAGGCAAGATTTATTTTTATGTGGCCATCCCCGATTATTTAAGGGATACGCTGGAACAGCAGCTTAACTCTTCTTATCCTTACGCTTACATAGAAGAAGTTGAGGATTACAATATTTTTTCGCCCCGGGGCGCGATTGTCGGCGGTTATTTAAGATTCGGCCGCGATTTTATTTTCCCGATTAAAACTTACCGCAAAACCGAAAGCGACCCTTTAAACGCCTTAACCAACGCCCTGTCCAAAATTAAGGCCGATGCCGGAGCGGCCATCCAGCTGGTCGGACGGTCGGCTCATAAAAGATGGCACAAGAAAGGCGTGGTGGTGGCCAAAGAAATGCAACAGGGTTTGCCGCTGTCCTCGGCCCTTAAAAAAGCCGGTCTGGGCAATTTTTTTGACCGGCTGGGCGGAGTCTTTACTTTTTTCTTCGGCTTTTTTAAGCAGGGCGACAAAAAAAACCAGCTGGGACGGTCGGAAGAAATCAAACAG
>DATDUR010000064.1:0-8829 GCA_035290305.1 Patescibacteria group bacterium | reverse complement strand
TTTCACCCAGGGAGGTAGGTGAAGGCGGGCAAGGAAGTAAAAGAACAAAGGTATTTTTGATAATACAGGCGGATTTTAATTTTGTCAACCCTGAAGCAGTCGCTACGCTCCGGTTCGGGGCTAGGCCCAGATTTTTAATAATACCGGGTTGAATAAAAAGCTGGTGGGGGGTAAAATAGGCCTATGACTTACGCCGATAAGCTTAATCCCCAGCAGAAAAAGGCCGTCCAATACACGGGCGGGCCCTTGTTAATCGTGGCCGGCGCCGGCACCGGCAAAACCACGGTCATCACCGAAAGAATCAATTATTTAGTCACTCAAAAAAATATCGGTCCAGAAGAGATTTTGGCCCTGACTTTCACGGAAAAGGCGGCCGCGGAAATGGCCGAGCGGGTGGACAAGGCCCTGCCCATGGGCTACGTGGATTTGTGGATTTCCACCTTTCACGCCTTTGCCGAAAGGCTTTTAAAAGAGCACGGCCTGGAAATCGGGCTGACTACGGATTTTAAATTGCTTAATCAGACCGAAGCCTGGCTGTTGGTCCGCAACAATCTGGACAAGTTTGAACTGGACTATTACCGGCCCTTGGGCAATCCCAATAAATTCATTCACGCGCTCTTAAAACATTTTTCCAAAGCCAAGGACGAAATGGTGACGCCGGCCGATTATTTAAAATACGCCGAAAGCTACCGTTTGGACAACGATTTAAGAAAAGACGAGGAAGCCGCCGCCGAAGTCCGCCGGCTGGAAGAAGTATCAGGCGCTTATCACGTTTACCAGCAGCTGTTATTGGACAGCGATTTTCTGGATTTCGGCGATTTGATAAATTACTGCCATCAGCTGTTTGTCAAACGCCCCAAAATTCTCAAACGATACCAGCAACAATTCAAATACATTTTGGTTGATGAATTTCAGGACACCAACTTTGCCCAGTACCAGCTGATTAAATTATTATCGGAAGTTAATCAGAACATTACCGTGGTCGGAGATGATGATCAAGCTATCTATAAATTTAGGGGCGCTTCCATCAGCAACATTCTGGAATTCAAGAAAGACTATCCCAAAACCGAGGAAGTTTACTTAACCGCCAATTACCGCGCCAAGCAGAACATTCTGGACTTGGCTTATAAATTCATTCAGCTTAACAATCCCAACCGTCTGGAAATTCAGCTTAAAGCCAAGAATAAGTTGTCCAAGGAATTAAAGTCGGCGCTGTCGGGTCAAGGCATTGTGGAACATCTTCATCTGCCGACGGCCGAAGCAGAGGTGGCCGCGGTCGTCAACAAGATAGGGCAGCTGGGCAAAAAGGAAAACGACTGGAACAATTTTGCCATTTTAATAAGGGCCAACAACCAGGCCAGGCCTTTTACCGAAGGTCTGGAACGGGCCGGCATTCCTTATCAGTTCGTGGCTTCCAAGGGTTTATACGCCAAGCCGGTAATTTTAAACCTGGTGGCTTTTTTGAAGCTATTGGACGATTATCACGAATCCGACGCCATGTACCGCTATCTGACCCTGCCGGTTTTTAAACTGGAGCAGTCCGAAATCATCAAAATCACCCATCTGGCTTATAAAAAGCGCTGGACGCTGTTTGAAACGGCCAGGCAAGCCAGAGCCGTGCTTAAGCTGGAGCAAAAGTCTTATCAGGAACTGGACCGGGCGGTCGGGCTTTTGGAAAAATATATTTCTCAAACCAAAAATCAAAAAACCAGCCGGATTATTTTTGATTTCTTGAACGAATCCGGTTTTTTAAAGCACGTTGATTCTCTGAACGAACTGGACAAGCGCCAGCAGTTTTCTTATCTGGGACAATTTTACAAAAGAATCAAGGCCTTTGAGCAGGTCAACGACGATACCACGGTCAAGAATTTTTTAAGGCAGCTGGGCTTGGAATTGGAGTCCGGCGAGCAGGGCGACATCCAGCCGTTAAGCGAGGAAGAAGGTCCGGAAATGGTCAAGGTCATGACCGTTCACGGAGCCAAGGGCCTGGAATTCAAGTACGTTTTTCTGGTCAATCTGGTGGAATTAAGGTTCCCGACCACCGAAAGGGGCGAAGCGATTGAACTGCCGGATAGGCTGGTTAAAGAAATCATTCCGGAGGGCGACATCCATTTGCAGGAAGAGCGGCGGCTTTTTTACGTGGCCATAACCCGGGCCAAGCAGGGCGTGTTTTTCACTTCGGCCGACGATTATGGCGGCGTCCGGAAAAAGAAAATCTCGGTTTTTTTGAAAGATTTAGGCTTTAAACAGCCGGAAAAATCCAAGTCAATTGTCAGGGAAAAACTGGAGAGCGTGGAACAAGTTAAGCTGGAAGAACGAAGAGCGAAGATTATTTATCCTTTGCCGGCCAGATTTTCTTACACGCAAATCAAGGATTTTCAGAATTGCCCGCGGCTTTATTATTACCGCTACATTCTTAAAGTTCCGCTTAGAGGCAGTCATTATTTCAGTTTCGGTTCCGCCATTCACCTGACTTTACAAAAATTTTACGAGGAAGTTAAGAGGAAGCAAGGTTCAAGTCAGGCGGATTTGTTCAGTCAAACACAAGGAGCAAAGAGCAAAGAACAAAGAGCGATTAAAGACTTAGTTAGTCTGGAGGACTTACTTAAAATTTATCAGGAAGTTTGGATTGACGATTGGTATCAGTCCAAAGCCCAGCAAGAGGATTATTTCAAGCAAGGCCGGGAAATTTTAAAAATGTTTTATCAAAGTCCGTATTTGGAACTGTCCAGGCCCAGTTATCTGGAAAAGGGCTTTAGCGTTAAAATCAACGGCCATACTTTGGGCGGCAAGATTGATAGGATTGACGAAGTTAAGGACGGCTGGAAAATAATTGATTATAAAACCGGCCGGCCCAAAGAAAAGTTAAGTCCGGAAGACAGGGAGCAGCTGTTAATTTACCAAATGGCCACCAATTCCTTAATGGACGGCGAGGTTAAAGAACTGGCTTATTATTATCTGGAAAACGGCACCCAGGTTCCTTTTGCGGGCACTAAGGAAGAAATAGCGAAACTGCAGGAGAAAATAATCAAGACAATAGGCGAGATAGAGAAATTTGATTTTGACCAATATCTCAAGTCCCACGAAAAATGCATGTATTGCGAAAATATAATTTAAAGCTTGACTTAGATTTATTCGCCCGTCTGTTTATTTGCAGGCGGGTTTTTTTATTCCCTTGAAAAATATCCCGAAAGTTAGTAAAATTAGCTTAACTTATGACTATCAAGCAGTACCTGATTTTAATGACCAGTTGCACGGTTTTATGCTGGGGAAGCTGGCTATTGGTTCTTTTTTTTATCAATCCGGAAACCACCGGCATTTTGGGCTTTGCCCTGTTTTATTTCAGCCTGTTTTTCGCTTTAACCGGCAGTCTGGCCTTAATCAGTTATTTCTCCAGAGCCGTTTTTACCAAAAGATATTCCCAAACGGAAGAAGTTCAGATTTCGTTCAGGCAGGCGATTTTCTGGGCCCTGGTTACCACCCTGGCCATGTTTTTGCAGGCCCATGACTTATTAAACTGGCTGAACACCATTTTACTGGTTATGGCCGTGACCGTGGTTGAATTTTTGATTTTATCTTTAAAGAAGGAAAAGTTTGAAGGCACCGGCCGGGAATAATTTAAAATTTTAAAAATGAAGGAAGAATTAAAAAAACTTAAAGAAGAAGCGATTAAGGAGATTAGAAGCTCCAAAATTTTGGTTGAGGTAAAAAAACTGGAAGTCAAATATCTCGGCCGCCGTGGTCGGCTGACCAAGATTTTAAGAAGCCTCAAAGACCTTACCGCCGAACAGAAAAAAGCCGTCGGCGCCCTGGCCAACGAGGTTAAGGAGGAATTGGAAGCGGTTCTTGATGAAGCCCGTCGGAAATTTACGGAACAGGATATTCCGGCAACTGCGGCCAACTTGGACATTACCCTGCCCGGCAGTAAAAAAGAAGTCGGTTCGCTACACCCGATCTCCATCGTCAAAAAAGAACTCAAGGATATTTTTTCCAAAATGGGCTTTATGGCGCTGGAGGGTCCGGAGCTGGAGTCGGAATATTATAATTTTGAAGCCCTGAACATTCCCGAGACTCATCCGGCCCGCGACACCATGGATACTTTTTACCTCAAAGACAAGCCCGGCCGGCTGATGCGCACCCACACTTCCAACCAGCAGGTCAGGGCCATGGAAAAATACGGGGCGCCCTTGAGGGCGGTTTTTCCGGGCCGGTGTTTCAGGTACGAAGCCACCGACGCTGCCCATGACACCACTTTTTATCAGCTGGAAGGCTTGATGATAGACCGGCACGTTTCGGTGACTAATTTAATCTCGGTCATGAAGGCTTTGCTGAAGGAGATATTCAAAAAAGACGTCAAAGTCAGAATGCGCCCGGGCTACTTTCCTTTCGTGGAGCCGGGCTTTGAGCTGGACATCAACTGCCTGATTTGCGACGGTCGGGGCTGTCCGGTCTGCAAGCAAACCGGCTGGGTGGAACTAGTGCCCTGCGGTTTGGTTCATCCCAAAGTTTTGGAATACGGCGGCCTTAATCCCCAGGAGTGGTCCGGCTTTGCTTTTGGTTTGGGCTTAACCAGGCTGGTTATGATGAAATACGGCTTTGACGACATCCGGCTGCTTTTATCCGGCGACTTAAGAGTATTAAAACAATTTTAAGCTTCTATGAAGATTTCTCTCAACTGGCTCAAACAATACGTGGAACTGCCTAAAGAGCTCTCGCCCGAAGAGCTGGCTTTAAAATTAACCATGTCCACCGTGGAAGTGGAACAGGTTATCAATCAAAGCGAGCAGTATCAAAACATGGTCGTGGGCGAGATTGTGGAAATCATAAATCATCCCAACGCCGACAAACTCAAAGTCTGCAAAGTCAAAGCGGGTCGTGACGAGCATCAGGTTATTTGCGGCGCCGGTAACATTTATAAGGGCATGAAGGGAGTTTTGGCTCTGCCGGGCGCCAAAATTAAATGGCACGGGACCGGGGACTACGTTGAGCTGGCCAAAGCGCAAATCCGCGGCCTGGAGTCGGACGGGATGTTATGCGCTCCTTCGGAAATCGGACTGACGGACGGCTTTAAAGAAGAGGACGGCGTGATTGAGCTTAAAGAAGGCCGGCCCGGTGAACCAGCCGCCGAAGCTTTGGGTTTAAACGACGTGATTTTGGAGATTGACAACAAGTCCGTCAATCACCGGCCGGATCTTTGGGGGCACTACGGCCTGGCCAGGGAAGTGGCGGCCATCTTGGGCTTAAAACTCAAAGAACTGGAAATAGCCGAGAAAATAGAGGCAGGCGGGGAGATTAATCTTAAAATTGACGTTCAGGACAAAGAAAATTGCAGCCGTTATATCGGTTTGGCCTTAACCAACGTTAAAATAGAACCCTCGCCAGGTTGGATGCAAAATCTTTTGAAAGCGGTCGGCGTCCGGCCGATTAACAACATCGTTGATGTTACCAATTACGTGATGCTGGAGCTGGGACGGCCGTCGCACGCTTTTGACCGCCGCCAGGTTATTGGCGATACCATCATTGTCCGCCGGGCCAAAGACGGGGAAGTCTTCACCACTCTGGACGGCGTGGACAGAAAACTTGATGCCAGCATGTGCCTGATTGGCGACGCCAAGCGCTCCATTGATTTGGCCGGCATTATGGGCGGAGAGAATTCGGAAATCAAGGATGATACCTCGGAAATAATTTTGGAACTGGCCAATTTTAATCCGGTCAACATCCGCCGGACCGCCAACGCCCTGGGTTTAAGAACGGACGCGGCCGTCCGGTTTGAAAAAAGTCTGGCGCCGGCTTTGGCCGAATTGGGCTTAAGGCGCATCCTGGCCTTTATTCAGGATTTATTGCCCGAAGTTAAGATAGCCAGCAAGCTGATTGACGTTAATTTTGAAAAAGAGGCCAAAAGGGAAATAGAAGTTTCTTATGATTTTATCAATCAAAAAATCGGCCAGGAAATTCCCAAAAAAGACGTTTTAAAAATTCTGGACAGCTTGTCATTTAAATATTCCGATAAAAAGGGCGTGCTGGCGGTTGAGCCGCCCGCTTTCCGCTCGGCCAAAGACATTGCCATTGCCGAGGACATCGTTGAGGAAGTGGCCAGAATTTACGGCTACGATAATTTTGAACCGCAGCTGCCGAAAGTAAGTATGGCCGTGCCCCAGGATAACCCGGAGCTTGATTTGGAAGAAAAAATAAAGAACGTTCTGACCTTGGCCGGCGGGGCAACCGAGGTTTACAATTATTCTTTTACCGGCAGAAAAAATCTGGAAATTTTAGGCCTTAAAGAAGCGGATCAGCTTCAGCTGAAAAATTATTTTTCCGAAGACCAGCA
This sequence comes from Patescibacteria group bacterium, assembly GCA_035290305.1. Lineage (GTDB taxonomy): Bacteria > Patescibacteriota > Patescibacteriia > UBA1558 > UBA10009 > DATDUR01. The sequence continues at coordinate 2,501 of DATDUR010000064.1, read as the reverse complement.
GTTTTTAAGAAGCTCATTGTTTGAAAATTTAATCGTTAATTTAACCGATAATTTGAGGTTTTTTGACGAGCTGAACATTTTTGAACTAGGGCGGATTTACCTAGATGAAGCGGGCGAGTATCCGGCCGGCCCGCGGAGTAAGGACTTTTTGTCCAAACAGCCGAAAATTTTAGCCGGACTTTATTTTGCCAAAAACCGAAATAATTTTTATCAGGCCAAAGGCCTGGTGGAAACCCTGCTTAATCGCCTGGGCGTCGGTTATGATTATAATTACGGGGCTCCGGCCGCCTGGCTGGATAAATCGGTTTATCTGGAAATTAAAAGCGGCGACGAGCGGATCGGCTGGCTGTCTCAACTTTCCGGCAAAGTTTCGACCAAACTTGGATTAAACTCTCGGGCGGCGGTTTGGCAGTTTAATCTGGCCGGGCTGTTAAAAAATTCCAGCCAGTTCAATCAATTCAGGGCTTTGCCAAAATATCCGGGTATCAGGTATGATATATCCATGGTCGCGCCCCAAGAAACGCTCTGGGCCGACATCAGGGCGGCGGTTCTGGAAGTAAGCAATTTAATTAAGAAGGTTGAACTATTTGACGTCTTTGAGGAAGGAAACTTCGGTTCGGACAAAAAATCCCTGGCCTTCCACGTGGATTTTCTGGATCCGCAAAAAACTTTAGTTTCGGAAGATACTGATAAGTTAAGGGATAAAATCATCCAAACTTTAAAAAAGAAATTTAAAGCGGAAATTAGATAACCCTTTATTATTAATCATCAAAATTATGAAAGTCATGAAAAAAATAAACGTCATTTCCCTGGCCAAGATAACGGGAGTCGTTTACGGCGGCATTTATTTGATTATCGGCCTGGCTCTTAATTTAGCCGTTTTGATTTTCGGCATCCCGGCTTTTAAGGAATTTGATTTTGTCGGCTTCGGTTCCGGCGTGCTGGCCACTTTATTAGTCGCCGTCTTGGTGGCGGCTATCAGCTTTGTCATCGGCCTGATTATCGGCTGGATTTATAACCTGGCCGCTTCTTTAGTCGGCGGCATCAGTTGGGACGAGGAAGAAATTAAGGGGCCGGGTAAAATGTTTGAAAAAAAAATCAAGCCAAAAGAAGAGGCTTATGAAAAACCTGAAATTGACGAGCCTTTAACCGTTTCCGACCGGTCGCGGCAGGAATAAGGGCAGTCTTTTGGATGAGCGCCACGGGTAGATTTTTAAAGTGAATAAGTCTTTAAAACGGGCTTGAAAAAAGTCCGTTTTTTTGCTAAAATTAAGACAGGGTAATCAGCTAAGATTAGCCATAAATTTGGCTCAAGTTAGCCAATTTTTATTTATATTATTTATGTCCAAGGAAAAAGCCGCCGATATCGGCAAAAAGCCGGGGGTTAAATCATCCGCCAAAGCTAATAAATCAGAATATACCGCTAAACAAATTACCGTTTTAGAGGGTCTTGAGCCTGTCCGCAAAAGGCCCGGCATGTACATAGGTTCTACCGGTACGACCGGACTTCACCACCTTATCTGGGAAGCGGTGGATAACGGTATTGACGAAGCCATGGCCGGTTATTGCGACCAGGTTTCGGTTAGCTTATTGCCCGAAGGCCGCGTTCAGGTGGCCGATAACGGCCGCGGCATTCCGGTGGACAAGCATCCGGTGACCAAGTTGTCCGCTTTGGAAACGGTCATGACCAAGCTTCATGCCGGCGGCAAGTTCGGCGGCAGCGGCTATAAAGTTTCCGGCGGTCTGCACGGCGTCGGCATTTCCGTGGTTAACGCCCTGTCTGTTTGGCTAAAGACCGAGGTTCATCGCGACGGCAAAGTCTGGGTTCAGGAATATCAACGGGGCAAACCCAAGGCCAAACTTAAAGCCGCGGGTGTAAGCAAAAAAACCGGCACCATTCAAACCTGGCAGGCGGATACGGAAATTTTTTCCGAACTGGAATACAACTGGCAGGAAATAATCGACCATTTGCGCCAGCAGGCTTATTTAACCAAGGGCATTAAAATCACCGTCAGAGACGAAAGGGTTAGCGGCCAGGAAAAGGCTTACGTTTTTTATTTTGAAGGCGGCATTGCTTCTTACGTCAGGCATTTAAATCATAATAACGAGGTTAAACAGGAAAAAGTTTTTTACGTCAACAAAGAACAGGAAGAAATCCAGGTGGAAATCGCCCTGCAATACACCACTGATTTTCGGGAATCGCTTTTTTCCTTTGCCAACAATATTCATACCGTTGAAGGCGGCATGCACGTGGTCGGCTTCCGCTCGGCCTTAACCAGAGTTTTAAACAATTACGCCCGCAAAAATAACATCTTAAAAGAGAAGGATGATAATTTAACCGGCGACGACGTGCGGGAAGGTTTAACCGCCGTCATCTCGATTAAATTGAGAGAGCCGCAGTTTGAAGGCCAGACCAAGGCCAAACTCGGCAATCCGGAAGTTAGAACCATTACTGAATCAGTTTTTGCCGATTATTTTGCCGCTTTTTTGGAAGAAAATCC
>DATDUR010000063.1:0-8044 GCA_035290305.1 Patescibacteria group bacterium | reverse complement strand
GGCCGCCGCTAAAGAAACTCCCAGGTAGTCGTCATTCAAGTTTATGTATCTTTACGTTTACGATTCTTTTTTAAATCATAAAAAATACCACGGCCTGCTGAATAAAATAGAAAGCCGCTTGGCTGATTTGGAAATCAAGGGAAAAATCTGCCGTCTGAACATTCTTAAAAACATGAAAGAGGTGATTGAAGACGGCGTCAAGCAGGGCGTCAAGACCATCGTGGCCGTGGGCGACGACACGACTTTCAGCAAAGTGGTCAACATCATCGCGGAGATGGACGTCACTTTGGGCATCATCCCCGTCAACAACAAAAGCAAGATTGCCGAAATCTTGGGCATCCCGCAGGAAGAAAAAGCCTGCGACACCATTTCCCAGCGGCTGATAAAAAAAATCGACCTGGGCAAAATCAACCATCAGTACTTCATTGATTCGGCCACCATTTCCGACACCGACGCGGTTCTGGATTTCAACCAGTTTAAAATCAGTCCGGTGGCCAAAAAATCCATCATCAGCATCTGCAACCTGGGCTTTTTAACCACCAACCAATCCATTTACAAAGAGCGTCTGTCCATTCCCACCGACGGTCTGCTGGAAGCGGTGATTGCCCCGATTAAAGAAGGCCTGTTTTCCAGAACCAAATCCAAACAAAGCATTTTTCCTTTCAAAAAAATCATGATTGGCAGCCGGGCCGAGCCGGTGACCATCACCATCGACCAGCAGACGGTTTTTAAAACGCCGGTGGAAGTTTCCATCGCGCCCAAAAAACTCAAAGTGATTGTGGGCAACAAAAGATTATTTTAACATTATGGAAAAATTTGAATCTTTTAAACCTGCCGAAAAACCAACGGACTTGGAATTTGCCTTATTTCTGATTAAACATATTAAAAATCCCTGCGGCGACGGGCAAGGAAATGATTTAAGGGATTTTTACTTGAAAGAAGCCGAGAGAGCTTTAGAAACAATGGAAGATGGGGAGGCTAAAGAACTGCTTAAAAGCATTATCCGAGAACATTCAGAGTAATTTTAAATAAATTATTTAATGATAAATTATGCTTGAAAATTCAGAAAACCAGCCGGAAGAAAATGAAACGATGGAAAAAATCGCCGGGGAAAACTTTACCCGCTGGAACGAAACTCTGCTAACCGAAGACCCTGAAAAAGTGGCGGCGCTTTACGCCGCTAGCTCTACTTTCTTGCCCACCATGTCGGGGGAATTAAAGACAGGGCGACTCGGCGCAACCGAATATTTTAAACATTTTCTGGAACAAAAGCCGAACAGTGAAATCATTCAGGAAAAAATCCAGCCTCTGGGCGACGCCGGCTACGTTCATTCCGGTAGGTACGATTTTGAAGTCGGGCCGGAACATAACCGAAAAAAGGTTGAGGCCAGATTTACCTTTATCTGGCAAAAGGACGACGCGGGAGCGTGGACAATAATTCACCATCATTCATCAATCAAGCCGAAGGGATAGAAAAAACCGCTTTTAAATCAAAACCTTGGGGGCCGCGATATAAAAATGGAATTTAAAGAATTACAAAAGAAGGTCGTAGAAAACGCCATTAACTACGGCAAAAAATATAACGTGCAAATTGACGAGGATTTCGCCTTGTTGAAGTTATACGAAGAAGTCGGGGAATTGGCCCAGGCGGTTTTAATCCATAGAAAAAAGAGCCGGCCGGAAAAACACCTGCCCGAGGCAATGTCAAAAAAAGAGTTAGCCAAAGAACTGGCGGACATTGCCGGTCTGGTTATGGTTAACGCTCACTTGTTAGATATTGATTTAGAGGAAGCGATTGATAAAAAATGGATTAGCCAGGAATGGATTAAAGGAGAGGGAAGGTAGCACAATTAATTTATTTTGTCAGGATTAAAACAATCAAAAGCGACGGGCTAAACCCGTCGCCTAAACAAATTTATATTTTACTAATTTTGTGTTTAGCCGACGGTCTGAAACCGTCGGCTAATATTATTTAAGAAGCTACGCTTTCTCTGACCAGCCTGGCGTTGCCGACCACGTTGTCTTCCACCACCATCTTTTCATTGGTCAGGCTGATAATCTGCGACGGGGAAATCAGCAAATTGCCGGTGGTCAAACGCTTTATTATTTCCTGGCTTTTAACCTGATACTTAACCACCTGATGAGTCCGGGGGTCAATTTCCACTTCCTCAATCTTGCCGAGCAAATCGCCGCTGGACGTATAAACGGGCAGGTTTTTTAACTGGTTAAAAGTAAGCTGCATAAATTTAAGTTTTAACTTCCACCCGTTGGTCCATTTTTTTAAAGACGATTATCTGCTGGAGAGCGCCCAAAATCGTCACCAAAAACCAGTAAAAAGTCAGGCCGCCGGGCATGGACGAACCGATTAAAACCGTCACCACCGGCATCATGTACATCATCTGCTTGCCCATGGCCGCGGTCATGGCCGAAGGCTTGGCTCCGCCAAGCTGATTTTTTTTGCCCAGCAGGCTCTTGGACTGGATAAACTGGGCCAGGCCGGCCAAAACGGCCAGAGCGATGCTGGCCTGGGAAAAATCAATAAAGCCGAAGGCAATGTGATTAATCTGGCCGGGATTGTAAATGAAAGGATAAACAATGTCCAAAGTGCCGTTACCCAGACCCACTCTGAACACCTGAAAGACGGCGATTAAAAAAGGTAGCTGGATTAACAGGGGAATGCACGAAGAAAAAGGGCTGACTTTTTCTTTTTGATAAAGCTGCATAATGGCCGGCCCCAGCTTTTCCTTGTTGTCCTTGTATTTTTCTTTCAGCTCGTCCAGCTTGGGCTGTAAGCGCTGCATGGCCCGCTGGGCTTTGATGGACTGGACAAAAAACGGCGACAAAACAACTTTAATCAAAATGGTCAGCAAAATGATGGCCAAACCGATGTCATGGCCGGGCACGATATTATAAAAGAAAACCAAAATGTTGAAAATCGGCTGATAAAGTATGACGTTGTAGATGTCCGCGAGCATAAGTTATGATTAAGTATTAAGATTAATACGCTGACGGCGCTTACTTAATTCATTATTATTCATTATTCATTTACGGGGTCGTAGCCGCCTTTATTAAAAGGATTACACTTTAAAATTCTCTTACCGGTTAAAAACAATCCCTTAAACAGGCCGTGTCTATCAATGGCCCGGTAGCCGTATTCAGAACAATGAGGATAAAAACGGCAATAGCCGTGCGGATACTTAAAAGAGGGCCAGCCCTCGTCCGGGGACAGGGTTCTTTGGTATAAACGAATCAGTTTCAGGACGAATTTTTTCATCTGTTTTAATTTACGAGAGAAGCCCGGCTTTATTGAACAGGCGCTCCAGCTCTTCTTTAATAACCGGGTAGTCTTTAGTCGCGGCCACCGGTTTGACCAGAATCATAACTTTCTTGTTTTTAGCCAGAGAAGCCGGCATTTTTTTGATGATTTCGGTCATTCTTCTTTTAATTTTATTTCTGACCACGGCCTTCTTGCTGACCTTGGCGGAAATCACAATGCCGAACTGACTAGCCTCGCGAGCAGATTTAAAAACTTTCAAAGTAAAAAGCGGGGAATAAAAAGGCTTCCCTTTTTGCGCCAACAGCTGAAAATCTTTCTGTTTAACCAGTCGATGGGCCCGGGGAAGCATACTTTTTAAACGGTTAATCTTTTTCTACCCTTGGCTTTTCTTCTTTTTAAGACCCGTTTGCCGGTTTTACTGGCGTTTCTTTTCCTGAAGCCGTGCGTTTTGGCTCTTTTTCTTTTCTTGGGCTGATAAGTTCTTTTGGTAGACATTTTATTAATGGGTTAATAGGATGTTTTCAGCCATAGGCTGATCGGCCTCTGGCACGAGGCGGGGATTGATTGATAGGTTATTTGCGTCAAATAAACAAATATGCAAATACGCTATCAGTCTATCAAGGGAAATTCTACCAATTCTAAAGTTTTGTGTCAATGAAAATGAATAATAATGAATAATTTTGAAAGATTTAATATATACCCATTTCTTCAACACCTTATAAACAACTAATCCTCAAATTGGGGATATTTTGTTTAAATCAAATCTGTGCTAATATTTTACTTGCGTTTTAAAAATAAATCCGGCGCCGCAGAATTGTTGGTGTCCGGGTAAAAATAAAAGAGATTCTTATGAACAACGAACAACTTTGGCAAACCGTTTTAGGGGAATTGGAACTGTTAATCAGCAAGGCTAACTTCATTACCTGGTTTAAAAACACTTTTGTAGTTTCTTCCCACGAAGAAACGATAATTGTGGCCACGCCCAATTCCTTCACTAAAAGCTGGCTGGAAAAAAAATACGCCGACCAAATCCTCCAGGCTTTAAAAAACATCACCAGCGGCGAGGTTAAAAAAATAAATTTCGTTGTTCAGGCCACCAAGCCGCAAATGGCCAAGCAACCGATTGACGCCATTACTCCCCGGGTGGAAAACGCCGCCGGCTCAAGCGCAACCGAAACCAACAGGTTCGGCTTGAATAAAAAGTACGGGTTTGATAATTTTATCGTCGGCAAGGGCAACGAACTGGCCAGCGCCGCGGCCAAAGCCATTACCGAGCGCCCAGGCGAGGCTTACAATCCGCTGTTTATTTACGGCGGCGTCGGTTTGGGCAAAACCCATCTGGTCCAGGCCATCGGCAATGAACTTCTAAAAAACAATCCCAAGCTTAAAGTTTTATACATTAACAGCGAAAAATTCACCAATGATTACGTCCAGGCGATTAAAACCGGCCAAACCGAATCTTTCAAAAAAAGTTACCGCAACGTGGACGTTCTGCTGATTGACGACGTGCATTTTATGTCGGGCAAAGAGCAGACCCAGGAAGAGTTTTTTCACACCTTTAACGCCCTGCACCAGAACAACAAACAGATAGTTTTAAGCTCCGACCGTCCGCCCAAGGCCATCCCCGACATTGAACAACGCCTGGTTTCGCGCTTTGAATGGGGCATGACCGCCGATATCGGCGCGCCGGATTACGAAACCAGAATCGCCATTCTGCAGGCCAAATGTCAGGAAAAAGACTATCCCTTAACCGCCGAGGTTATTGAATATCTGGCCGAAAACATCCAGACCAACGTCCGGGAACTGGAAGGCGCTTTAAACCGGATTATCGCCTACCATCAATTAAACAACAACCGGCCGGATTTGGAATCAACCCAGCAGGTTTTGCAGGCCATCACCGTTTCCAGCCAGAACACCAACTTAACGCCCAAAAAAATCGTTAAAACCGTTTGCGCTTATTTTGACGTTTCCAACGAGGATTTAATCGGCAGCTGCCGCCGCAAGGAACTGGTGACTCCGCGCCAGATTGTCATGTTTTTAATGAGAGAAGAAATCAAATCCTCTTACCCCTCCATCGGCGCCGAACTGGGCGGCCGCGATCATACCACCGCCATTCACGCCTGCAATAAAATAACCGGGCTGATAACCAGGGACGAAAAAATGAAAAATGACATCAACTTAATCAAACAAAGACTGTACCAGGGTTAATATCCTGTTCATGACTTATGGGATAAACTGAAAAAAACTTTCCGCCAAGCTGTTGTTAAAGAAAAAATTCCGGTTGATAAAAAAACGACTTATCAACCGTGAAATAAAAAATAAAATTTTATCCCTAAGTTATCAAATTTTAGAAACAGGCTTATAAACAAAGCCGTCAACACAAACGTCGGCCTAAAAAATTCAAAAAGCTTAACAAAAACCCCAATTTAAAAAGCTTATCAACTTATCAACTCCCCTTATTATCGTTAACATCAACTTAATATATAAATAATAACGCTTATGAAATTCACATGTACACAAGAAAATTTAAATAGGGGGCTCTTGATGGTCAGCAATGTGGCCGGGCGTAGCGCCACTTTGCCGATTTTAAATAACGTTTTGATTAAGGCGGGCGGGGGAGAAATCAAATTAAGCACCACTAATCTGGAAATCGGCATGTCCGCGGTTATCAGGGGCAAGGTGGAAAAAGAGGGTGAGTTTACGGTTCAGGCCAGATTATTAGCCGATTACGCCAGTTTATTGCCTAAGGAAAACGTGGAGATTAACGTTGAAGACCAAAGCCTGAATTTAAAATGCGGCACTTTTAAAACCGTGATTAAGGGCGTGGACGCGTCCGATTTCCCTTTAATTCCGGAAATGGAGCGCCGCGAAGAAATCCAGGTTAAAGCCAGGGACTTAAAAAAAGCCCTGGCCCGGGTGGTTTTTACCGTTTCTTTGGATGAATCCCGCCCGGAAATAAGCGGCGTTTATTTTAAATTCAGCGGCAATCAAATGACGATAGTGGGCACGGACAGCTATCGCCTGGCCGAGGTTAAGGTAAACTTGGTTAAGGGCAACGCGGGCGATAAAGACCTGATTGTGCCTTTAAGGACGGTGCAGGAGCTCTACCGGATTTTGAGCGAAGCCGGCGATAAAGACATCCAGGCTTTTCTTAACGAAAATCAGATTCTGTTTAAATTAGGCGACGAGGTGGAACTGACCTCCCGTTTGGTGGAAGGCCAGTATCCGGATTATCAGCAGATTATTCCCACCGCCAAAAAAACCGAGGCCAAGGTCAAGGTGGCGGAACTGGTCAAAGTGGTTAAAAGCGCCTCGCTGTTTTGCAAGCCCGGCATTAACGACGTCAAGCTGTCGTTTATGGCCGACAAAAATCAGGTGATGATTTCTTCGTTAAACAGCGCGGTCGGCGAAAACCTGATTAATCTGGAATTGGAATGTTCCGGCGAAGATAACGAGGTGGTTTTCAACTACCGTTATTTATTGGATGGACTTAATAATTTGGGTTCCGACGAAGCCAAACTGGAAATCATTTCGGGCAACGCGCCGGGCCTGATAAAACCGGTTGGCGATGACAGCTACTTGTATATCATCATGCCCATCAGACAATAATAAAAAATTTGGCGGTTTTTTGAGGTTTGGTTTTTAAATCTTACTTCGGGAATCCGTCAGTTTGAAAATATTAAAAACCCCATTGAGCTTAGCTTGATGGAGTTTTTATTTGTTTCGTCTATTTTATAAACTTGAATCTCGGAATTTTTTTGCCGCCTACTTCCATTTTTTCCAGAAACATTTTTTTGGGCCGGGCCCAAAGTTTTGATTTGGGGTTGGCATAGAGAGCTTCGTAAATCACCAGCTCCTCCAAGGTTTCGCTGTGTCTGGCCAGACCAATGACTTTATAATTCCCGCCTTTATAATGACGGTAAACGCCTGGTTTGATAATCATAATTATTCCAGGCTGACGGTTATTTCCGGACCCCCCACCACTCCGCCCTGCGGAATGGTTACCACCGGATAAATTTTATAAACGCCTTTGGGCGGCGGAGTGAGCCAGAGGACCTGAACGTTCTGGTCGGTCGGATTTTCAAGATAATTAATCCAGGTGGAAGAAGTTTCATCCGCCAGCTTATAGTAAAAATCTATTTTTTTAACTTTGTTCAAATCGTCAACGTTAATCATTAGGCTGTAAGGAAAATCGCCGGCGTTTAAAGTGGTACTTTGAGCCGGCTGCAGCCAATTAATGTTTAAAAAGGCGGTTCGTTCCAGATTGATGGTAATGGAAGCCTCGCCGACGTTTTCCAAATCGTCATAGGCCTTGGCCGTCAGACGGTGCCGGCCGTTGGGAATGGACGAGGGCAAAACCAAGTCCACGTTAAACGGGGCGTTGGCGGTTAAAGAAATCAGTTTGTCGTCAAGATAATATTCCACCTTGGCGATGCCCCGCGGCGAGTCGGTTCTGACGGCCAAGGCCAGCCCGGCCGAGTCAATGGCGGCATTGTCGCCGGGTGAAAGGAAGTTGACCCTGGGCTTGTCTTCGGCCCGGTGGAGATTGTCGGATTCGGTCGGCGGTTCCTGATTGACGATGTTGTTTTTTTCGGCCCATTTTTGAACGGCCTCTTCCCAGTAGCTGTAATAAGGGTCCGCGGCCGGATTGGCCGGCGCCGGGCCCAAAGGCTCGTCTTTATTGACGTAATGAAGGATGGCATGGGCCTGCTTAAAAATTTTTTCCTCGCGCAGATGTTCGGGCGTATTGGCGGTGGCCAACAGGCC
>DATDUR010000062.1:0-5927 GCA_035290305.1 Patescibacteria group bacterium | reverse complement strand
CGGACGTTACTCGGGCGGGGGAGAAGGCGGCCGATTATATTTTGAAGAATTACATCAAGCCGGCCGTGGAGAATAAGATGAAGATTCATTTTGACGTCTGGTTTTCGGAAAGAAAAAAACTTCGCCGGACTAAAAAAATAGCCGCGGTGGTTGACTGGCTTAAGGCCAAAGATTTTATTTATGAACGGGACGGCGCCTGGTGGTTTAAGTCGGCCGATTACGGCGACAGCCGCGATCGGGTTTTGGTAAAATCCAACGGCGAGTTTACCTATCTGGCGCAAGATTTTGCCTATCTTAAAAACAAGCTGGAAGAAAGAAAGTTTAACTTAGTGATTAACGTCTGGGGAGCGGATCATCACGGCGACGTCCCCGGACTTTTGAATGCCGCTAAAGTTTTAGGTTATGAGGGCCGCCAGATAATTTTACTGACGCAGTTTGTCCGATTAATTTCCGAGGGACGAGAATTTAGAATGTCCAAAAGACGGGGCACTTATTTTACCATGGATGAATTAATTGACTTGGTCGGCCATGACGCCGCCAGATTTTTATTCTTATCCAGGTCAAACAACACTCATCTGGATTTTGACATTGATCTGGCCAAAGAGAAGTCCGAAAAAAATCCGGCCTTTTACGTTCAATACGCTTTTGCCAGAATCTCCGGCATTTTAAGACAGGCGGAAATCAGGCGGCTGAATAAAAAGAAGGCGGATGTAAAAGTAGCTTCACCGGGACAGCGGGAACTGGCCAGGGAACTGATAAAATGGCCCTTGGTTTTGGAAGAAATTTCTTTTAATTATCAGGTTAATAAACTTACCGCTTACGCCACTTCTTTGGCCGATAAATTTCATCAGTTTTATGCCAAGTGCAGGGTAATTGATAACGGCCAGGTTAATCCTTCCAACGTTCAATTGGTTTTATTATCCCAAAAGGTTTTTAAGGAGGTTTTGCAAACCATTGGTATATCGGCTCCTGAAAAAATGTAATTAAAAGACTTGCCCCTATATTATTTTAAATCCCTAATTTTAGGGATTTTTTTAATATCGGATAAAGGTAATATCGGATATTTGTTTTACAATACTGGTTTTAATAGTAATATCGGATAGACGTTATTATATCGGATAGAATTATCTAAATAACAAAAGCGCGGGCACACGGCCCCGCAAGGCGTGGCCGTGCGCCTGCGTTTTGTCGCCTAGACCTTGCCTGCCCTGAACTCGTTGAATGGGTGGAGAGGCCTCCTCAAAATCCCCGACCACCCCTATTTTCCCCTCCTAACCTCCCCTTAATCCCCTCCTTACCAAGGAGGGGAAACAGGGGTGGTTGGGATTAAGGGGAGGTTAGGGAGATTTCTCCACTCGCCCCTCCCCGTCGATTCGTCGGGTCGGTGCTCGGTCGAAACGACACGTAATTATTTATTCCGGTTGAATAGATGCCGCGCTAAGCAGGGGCGAGGCTAAAGCCTCGCCTTAACATTTTATCACCCCCTTGTTAAGCGGAGGCTTTAGCCTCCGCGGTCCGGATTTATACTTCAGCACCCCGCGGTGTAGCGGCGAACCCGCCAATTCGGCGGGGAGTGTGTTTAATACTGCTTGCAGTGAAGTTAAATCCAAAGAGTTTATATTTCAGTGCCCGCAGTGAAGTTAAATCCGAAGGATTTATACTTCACTGTGGATAAAATTTTCCTTAAAAATGGTTGGCACGCGCCCTTTTATTTAAATCTGTTGATATCTATAAAACAAAACCCTTTATCTTAGCTAAATTTAAATATCGGATGATTGGACTTTTAAATAAAATCCCTGTTAAAAAAAGATAAATTATGTTATAATAAATATCGGATAGCCGAAAATTAAATAGGTTTTATAAGCAATATTGCTCAATAAGATAATATCGGATATTGAGTTTTAGTTATTGCCATAAAGCGCTAGCCGATATTAGTCCCCATGCCAGAAAATAAAAAGGAAAAACAGGAGGAATATCAGGATAAAAAGCCAACCAGAGCATTGGACGAGTTTATTAGTTTAGCCGAAGCCGCCAAAGTCTGTTCTTACAGCCAGGAATACTTGAGTTTGCTGTCCCGCAGAGGGCTGATTGGCTCGGTTAAAAAGGGTCGGAATTGGATAATATCCAAAAAAGCCCTGTTTGACTACATCAATAAAAACTCCATAGACAAAGGCGGCCATCGGAAAGGACAAATAGCCGCCGAAGAGAAGTTAAAATATTTTATCGGCGAAAATCTTTTTACCATCCATATCCCCGAGCTCGTCAAGCGAGTTAAGGGATTTTTTGTTGCCGAAATTAAATTTTTCAAAGAGACGGATTTTAGAACCTATCTTAAAAAAGCCACCCGCTTTAAAAAATCGTCTTGGCGATTTTGGCCCCGGGAAAGGTTGGCCCTGGCCGCCAGGAGATTGGCCGCCGTCTTGCTGCTAACCGGCTTGGGAGCCCTTTCCATTTACATTGCCCCGGTGGCGGCCGGATACTATAAAAAGGATTTGGAAACTTTTGGCAAGTTTACGAACGCCGCCATCGGTAAATCTTATCTGGCCGCCAGAGAAAGTTTTCAGTCCACCGTGGTAATCTACCGCGACGTTTTTGAATTTGTTAAACATCCTCAAACGGATGACATATATTTAACCCTTAATTATTTAGGAATCGGTTTTGAGAAGCTGGGTCAAGAACTTGGCCGGGCATCCCTGGCTCTGGCAAATGATTTCTCGCAGAATTATTTGTCGGGCGCTTTGCAAAACCTAAGTCGGCTATCCACCTCGCTTAGCGAGAACGTCAGACTTAGAACTTTGACAACGGGGACTATTATCACCGGAGCTGATGTCAGAGATGTCCTGGCCAAAGCCGATTCCGCCAAAGAAACACTTCTAACTTTGAACGGTAATTTACAAAAACTGCCGGCCAGATTATTTCCTGACTTTACCGCCACCTACAATGAGCTTTATTTAAGAACCAAACTGTTGGTGAAAAACAAAGTCGGGCCACTAGCCGTCAATCTTGCCCAAAGCGTTAAAGACAAAGTAAATAGTTTAACGGCCAAGAAAGTCTATCAGCCCCGGGTGGCCGGCGTCAGCGAATCCTCCTTCGCTGAAGCTACGGAGGATAAAGAAGTTAAGACGACAGCGGAATTAACCATTGCCGAAAACGGAAGTTCAAATGTTTTGGCGGCGGTCGGCCAATCTTTTACCGCCAATTTAAAATCCTTAAAAGATTTTGTTTGGACTTTAGGCAGTAAAGCCATTGAGATTCCTTCGGCCATTGTCAAAACCACCCAAACCATTGGCAATAAGTCCCGATTTTTGGCTTACGGTTTTGATAGAGTTGGCCAAGGCTTGGCCGCTTTAAGTGAGTTATCTTTTAAAAAAGCCGGCGAGACTATTACTAAATTTAGTCAAAGCGCTGAACTGGCTTACGACAATGTTTTCCTGGCCAAAAAAATCAAATATGCCGTGGAAGAAGAATACGTCACATTAAGCCAGATGAATGATTTGCTGGCTGAACTTTCTTCCAACGTCCGTTTGCTTGAGGATGTTGACACGCAAGGATTGATTGTCGGTATTCAGGGCCCAATCGGCCCGGTTGGCCCTCAAGGACCTGCGGGGTCATCAGGTTCAAAAGGCGAGAGCGGCGAGCAGGGAGCTACTAGTGAAACCACTAGCGGCGTTTTTGGCAATAACACTTACAATTACGGCAATACCACGGTTTACGGCAACGGCACTACCGTGGTAGAGAGCCTGTCGGCTGTTAACAGCCTGGCCGTGGGAGCCGGCGGCTTGGGCGTGGGCGGCAATCTTGACGTGGCTGGCCGCGTTAATTTGGGCGACGGCAAAAACGGTGACAGCCTGACGGTCAACGCTCCCGCAACTTTTAACGCTAATTTAACCGTGGCCGCCGGCTACAGCGTTTCTTTGGAAGGCAGTCTGTCGGTTACTAATACAGCTACGGTCGGTAGTTTAAATTCTTCCGGCAGCATAATTTCTTCCGGCAACTTATCCGTCGGCGGCCAAGCCACCATTACCGCCGCTTCCGGCAACATCAACACTTTAGGCTACGTCGGCATCGGCACGACCACGGCCCCTTCGGCCTCCCTAACCGTTATCGCGGAACTCGGCCAGACAAACAATCTTTTGACCGTGGCCTCCTCTACCGGCACAGCTTTTTTGACGGTTCTGGCCGATGGCCGCACCGGCATCGGCTCTTCCACTCCTTCAGCTTTGCTTTCCCTGCAAGGCCCCAGCGACAATTCCAAAAATTTATTTCAAATTTCCACCTCCACTCCTCAATTTTCGCCTACCAGTACGGCCAATTATTATTTAAATGTTTCCGCTTACGGCGATACCACTATCAAAGGCCGGGTAGTCAACCCGACTTACAGCGGAGGCGTTTCCAGCACCACTTTAGATAACGCTTATCCAGTGGTGATTAAAGGCGATTATGCTTATGTGGCTACGGGAGTCCAAGGAGGTTCAGCTGACGCCCACGCTTTAGTGGTGATTGACATTTCCGATCCCGTTAATCCCAGAATCGTGGCTAAAGAGCAGGGGCCCAATCCCGGCACCACCTTAGTAACGCCGCGCGGTTTGTTTATCAGGGGCAATTACGCTTACGTGGTTGATTTTCATGCCCAAGGTCTGATAATTTTTGACATCTCCAATCCTTTTGACCCGGTATTCATTTCGGAGTTAAAAGACGGGGGTAGCTTGGGCGGACAGCAATCAATATATGTTGAAGGTATGTATGCCTACTCGGCCGGAAAATCCAACAACACTTTATATGTTTTTGACGTTGCCAACGCTTATAAACCGAGTTTGGCCGGACAGTTGACCGACGCGGTTAATTTATCAGGCATTGTTTCGGTTTATGTTCAGGGTAATTACCTTTATGCGGCCAACCAGATAGCCGATTCTTTGGCTATTATTGACATATCTAATCCTACCCAACCCAGTTTAGTGACCAATTTTCAGCCCGGCGGAGTTGACGGTACTTTAAATAATGCCACTTATATTTATGTATCCGGCAAATACGCTTACGTGACAACTTTGAACGGGGATTCCCTGGTGATTGTGGACATTTCTAACGTGGCCAGCCCTGTGGTGGCCAGCGTAGTCAGCAACCCCAATGGCGATAACGAATTGGACGGCGCCAGCAGCGTTTTTGTGGCCGGCGATTATGCTTACGTAACTAATGTTACCAGAGATTCCCTGGCTATTATAAATATTTCCAGTTCCACCAATCCCGCGTTTGTCAACGAAATAATTCCCGACGGAGCCGACGGTAAATTGAACGGCGCCAGAGATGTTTTTGTGGCCGGCAATTACGCTTATGTGACGGCGGAAGCAGGTGACGGTTTTCATGTTATCAACGTGGCCGGCTTAAATGTTTCCAACGCCGAAATCGGCTCGCTTAATGTTGATTATTTGCAGGTTTATAACCGCGCCCGTTTTAACCAAAGTGTTTACGTGACTGATACCGTTAACGTCGGCAAGGGCGGTTATTTTGGTGGCCCGCTTAATGTGATTATGTCCACTTCCACCTCGGTTATGAATACAATGTTTAAAGTTACGGCCACTTCTTCGGCGGATTTGATTCAATACTCCCAGCAGGGTGTTGGCAAAATTTTAGGTCTTTATGACGGCGTGGCTTCTTCAACCATTTCGGATGATTTGGTTTTTGGAGTTTATGACGGCGGCTATACCAGGATCTATTCCACCTCCACGCAGACGGCTTTAAGAGTACAACAGGCGTCATCGGGTGATATTTTAAACCTTTACGACGGCGCTGTGGAAGTTTTAACAGTTCTGGACGGCGGCCAGCTGGGTATCGGCACTTCCACGCCCATGGCTATGCTTTCGGCTTCTTCCACCGATAATATCGTGGCCGTCTTTGACCAGCAAGGCAGTTCGGATATTTTAAGATTAAAC
>DATDUR010000061.1:0-5605 GCA_035290305.1 Patescibacteria group bacterium | reverse complement strand
CCCTGATAGCCGACAAAACCGATTACCTGGCCCAAGACCTCGCTCTCCGGATAAAACCGGAAGATTTCTTCTTCAAAACGGATGCCGTCCAAAGCCAGCGCCTCCAGCTGCTCTTTGACGGCCTCGTCCACCTTGTGCTTTAAAGGTTCGTACAAATCAGCCTCTTTGGACAAACGCTCGTAAATGACCCGTTCGTCCATTTCCAGAATCGGCGCCAGCAGTTTGGCGGCCGTTATGGGACTGGCGACCTGCTCCGGTATGGCAAAAGCCTGATAATATTTTTTGTTGATGGCCGCCGGATAAAGTTCCTGCCCGCCCGACTCGTAATCGTGGATGTAAATCTCTCCGCGGTTGGGAATCAGCTCCTGGGCGGTTAAATGCTGGGCCTCGGCCAATTCCAGATATTTACGGTGGTCAATAATCTGCAACTTGAAAAGTTTCAAAAAAATCAGGGCGGCGAATAAAAAAAAGACTAGGCTTAAAACAGTCAGTCTGTCGGCGTTAAATAACCAAAAATTATGCTCCCGATGAAATTTCATACACGGCGATGATGATTAATGACTAATGACTGAATTATTTGGCGGCGACGGTTTCACCGGCCGGCAGAACGTAATCGTAGGTTTCGGCCTGAACCATGGAAAGTTCCAGGTTGCTGATGGACTCAATCCGCCGCATGGACTGGAGCTCGGTGGAAACCGCTTCCAAATCGCGGTACTGGTCTTTAAGTTCGCTGATTTGATACTGCATTTCGCCGATTTCAATGCCCAGGGTATTGGT
Organism: Patescibacteria group bacterium; assembly: GCA_035290305.1. Taxonomy (GTDB): domain Bacteria; phylum Patescibacteriota; class Patescibacteriia; order UBA1558; family UBA10009; genus DATDUR01. The sequence continues at coordinate 4,828 of DATDUR010000061.1, read as the reverse complement.
GTGATTGACCACGATTAAATAAGTCACGATGCTAATCAGAGACAGGCCGAGAATCAGGGGTTTTAAATTGGTGGTAAGCTGCGTAAGTTTTTCTTTGGTTTGAAATTTCATTTTTATTTTTTCAGCCAGAGGCTGATCCCCGCCTGCCGTCGGGCACGGCGCCTTTGGCGGAATTTAGCCTTCTAGACTATTTTTATTTTCTCCATAACCCTTAATTTGGCGCTGCGGCCGCGCGGATTGGCGGCGCTGGCCGCGGCCGAGGGGGTAACCGGTTTTTTGGTTAAAATTTTCAACCGGCGCCGATGGCCGCAGCGGCACTCGGGCAGTTCTTTGGGGCACAGGCAATCCCTGGCTTCTTGTTTAAAAAAATCCTTAACAATCCTGTCTTCCAGCGAATGATAGCTGATGACCGCCAGCCGGCCGCCGGGAATCAAGACGTCCAAAAATCCCGACAAGGACCGCTCTAAAATCGCCAGCTCGTCGTTGACGGCAATCCTAAGAGCCTGAAAAACTTTGGTGGCCGGATGAATCCGGGAAGGCCGTTTAAGCCGGCCCCCGTAAACTTCTCCAACAGCGGAGACAAGTTCGGAGGTCAGTTTAAAAGGCTTTCTCGCTCGAAAGAAAATGATTTTTTTAGCGATGGCGCGAGCTTGCGGCTCTTCGCCGTAATTTTTAAATATGGCGATTAATTCTGCTTCCGTAAAAGTGTTTAAAATGTCCGCGGCCGTCAAGGCCTCTTCCGGCCCGAAACGCATGTCTAACGGCCGGTCCGTCTGAAAAGAAAAGCCTCTGTAATCTTCCGCCGAGAGCTGAAAACTAGATAAGCCGAGGTCAAGTAAAATGCCAGAAATGTCCAGATTAATTTTTGATTCATGATTTTTGTTTATATTTTTATAGGATTCATTGAACAAATGAACCCGGCCTTTAAATTCTTTTAAATTTTCGGCTGCCGCCTTGACGGCCGCGGGATCGCGGTCAAAACCGAACAGCTGGCCCGAGGGCGAAGACTTGATTAAAATCGCCCGGGCGTGTCCCCCGCCGCCGACGGTCGCGTCTATAAAATGATTATTTGGCTTGACGGCCAAATAATCCACGACTTCCTCCAACAAAACCGGCTGATGATTATAAAACATGAGTTTGGGTTATTAGGTTTGGATAAAGTTAATTTTTAATTCTCAATTTATAATTTTCAGTTAATTTTAGAATTTTAAAATTAAAATTTACACTCCCAGTTCGCCCAGAGCTTCGGCGATGTTGCCCGAATCTTTTTCGGTACCGGCTTTGTATTTATTCCAGACTTCCTCGTCCCAGATTTCCAAACGATTATACAAACCCGTAATCACGATTTTCTTTTTAACGCCCGCGTACTGCCTTAGATAATCGGGCAGGTTGACCCGGCCCTGTTTATCTAAAGATAAATCCATGGCTCCGGCCAGCATCAGTCTGGAAAAAGCCCGGGTGTTGGCCTGGCTGATCGGCAGTTTGGCCAGTTTGGCGGCCAGCTCCTGCCAGTCTTTCTTGGGATATAAAAACAAACAGTTGTCCAGTCCTCTGGTAACCACCGCTCCTTTGCCTAAGCTGGCCCGGAATTTTGCCGGAATGGCCAGCCGGCCCTTTTCGTCAATGGAATGCTGATATTCGCCGATGAACATTTTTTTAGTCAAAAATACCAACTATCAACCTTGAATTGGAAATTGATAATTGAAAATTGAAAATTAATTCTTTGGCCCTTTTAGGATATTTTAGAATGGTTTTCCACAGTTTTCTGGCTTATCCCCATATTTATCCACCTTTTACCACTCTATTACCATTATACCCCACCCAAATGTCTTTGGCAACCACCCCTGGTTTGTGGATAAATCCCGCGCCAATTTATCTATATTACTAAAATTGGCGCGGGATAAATAAAAACGGACTCTAATTAAAAAATTGGGTCCGTTTTAAATAATAATTGACAAAACGCCAATAACCTGATATATTCATTGGTCTCTAAAGAACATTAACAAACCTAGGGGTAAAAACATGATTACCTTCAAAGCCGAAGGGGTTCTGGGAATCGGCATTGAGCCTTTTCACAATGTCGCCAATAACCTGGATCAACTTTATCTGCCACCGGGAAACATTGCTTTCGTGGACCTGGCTCCGACAAGTCAGATGGCCCAACTGGTTACTCTATTTAACCGAACGCGGCCATAAAGTTTACTACTTTGACCATCACCTGGAAAACGCCGGTCTGACAGAATTGGAAAGCCTGCGGTCGCTACTGGGTGATCGGCTGATTATGCGTCCACGGTCACAGGCTACTTCCTGCGTTCAACTGATAACGGCAGGCTTTTGGAAAGAACTTAACATTGAAACGGTCTTCTTTGATTCGGACATGGACGGTTTCTTAAGTCATCTCAAAGGCCTGGGCCTCACCTATCCGGAAATGGACGGTGATGCCTGCTATCTGGACGGTCCGCGCCACGGAAATGGCCTGTCTCAAACAGGACGGTTGATCACCAACATTATTTCCGTTTTGACGCCCTATTATTATTATGACCGGACCGGTTATCTGCAAATGAAAAAATGGCTTTTCAGGGCCATAACCAAGTGGCTTAAAAACGGCCTGACCAAACCGGTCTTGAGCCCGGAAAATATGGAACTGTTGCGACAAAAAGCCGAAGAAAATGAAAAACGGGCTCAACATCTTGCCCAACAGACCGATCTACTGGCGGGCGGAATTGCCTTTGCCAACTTTATTCCCCAACTGGCCATGGGCTTTAAACCCAACGTAGCCATCTGGAAAAGGGGTGTCGGCGATCGGCTTGCCGAAGCCAGCCAGGAAGCGGTTTTATTCTGCCGCAAGGTCGTCGGACACTTGGGACGACAGGTGTGCATTGAGGTAGCTCATCGCTTCCAAAATGAAGTTGACTTGCGTGAGTATATGCCGGACGGCTCCGTCGGCCACGTTTCTTTCCGCATCCACGTGCCGGAAAGTAAATGGCCGGAATTCCTGGCCAACTGGCGGGGAGAAAATTCCTAAAATTCAATCGGACTCGCATCATGAGTCCGGTTTTTTTATCTTCTTGACAAAATTGTTAAAAAAATATTTACAAGAGGCGCTGAAAATTATCAGGGAAAATTCCCTGGACAAGTAAATAATGAGTTAGTTTTAAAGCAATAATAAATCCAGCACCGCCATTTGGTGCTGGATAAAGCCGCTGAATCATCTTCAACGGCTTTTCCTTTTCAAAAAAAATTATTTTTTCTTTTTTGACTGCCGGCTTAACCAGCGATAAATGACTATCAGCAAACCGCCGAAAGTTATCAGCTTGATAAACTTGCCGAAACCGCCGTGATATTTTTTCTCTTGGTTTTCTTCGTGCATATTTTGATGATTAATTATATTTTGATATTTTAATCTATTTTTTTGTTTTGGTAATGTTCGGCTCGCGGCCGTACTTGGGCTTGATGGCTTTGAATTTTGAACCGGCTTTTTTTGTTTTTAACTTTAAATTTTTAATCAATGATTTTTGATTATTGACTTCCGCGGTAGTCAGTTCCATCACCGGTACGCCTAAACCCCAGGCCAGAGCGTTGGCCGTGGCCACGCCCAAGCGCAGGGCGCTGAAAGCTCCCGGACCACTGATGACAGCTACCGCTGTCAAATTTCCAATTTCCAATTTCCAATTTCCAAACAGCTTGTCAATCATCGTCAATAATAATTCCGACTGGCGGTAAGGCTGGCGGTTTTCCGCGCTAGCCAAAATCCTGCCGTCTGTTATCAGTTTAACGTCAATTAAATCAATCCGGCTGGTATTGATAAACAAAATCATATTAGAGCTTTTCGCGTCCTTCGTTAATAGAGGCGACTTTATAAATGGCATACAGCAAAACCACGGCGCCCGCCCACTGGACCCAGGACAAAACGTTGCCCCTGATTAAATATTCCAGCACGATGGCCGTTAAGGGAAAGGCCAGCTCGCAAATGGTGGAAACCGAAGCTTTGACTCTTTTTAAGCCGTAATAATACAAAAAGATAGCCGCGCCGCCGCTGGAAAAAACAATGATAATAAAATACCACAGCTGTTTTAAAGTAATCTGGCCGACGGCCGAAAGCTCTCCTGCCGATAAAACAATTAAAAACATAATCAGCGAAGTCAGGCCGAATCTTAAATAAGTGCCGACCCGGAAATTTATTTTCTGGATGGCCCGCTTGGAAAAAACCGTGGACGAACCGAAGGCGAAAGCGGCCAAAAGCGAAAACAGGGCCGCCGCCAAGGTTAAATCCCCGGTGTTGAGTTGAGGCAACCGCCCGCCGAAAGTGACAAAGTAGGCGGCCACCACGGCAGCGGCGGCCCAGGCAAAAAACTTTTTCGGCAATTTTTCCTTTAAAATCAGCCAGGCCAAGAGCAAAGCAAAAACCGGCTGGAGTTTCTGCAACAGGATGACGATGGACAGGTTGACGAAATTAACGTAAAACAGGGCTTTGGTAATGGCCATAGTGCCGATGGCTCCGCCGAAAATGGCCACCCAGGCAAAAGCGCCCCAGTCTTTAGGCGATAATTTCTTAAGCTGCCTGATTTCCAAAATTAAAAACGGCAGCATGATTAAAAAAGCCAAAACATGCTCTACCATTACCACTAAAGGCACGGGCAGGCTATAAAGAGCCGGCCTTAAAATAATGCCGTCTATGCCCCAGAGGGCGGCGGCTATCACGATAAACAACGGAGCTAATTTTTTCATATTTTAATGATTAAGGATTAAGGATTTCGGCCTCGTGCCAAAGGCAGATAAGCCTATGGCTTAAAAGGCCGATCAGCCTCTGGCTGGAATGATTGATGAT
>DATDUR010000060.1:0-2427 GCA_035290305.1 Patescibacteria group bacterium | reverse complement strand
AGGGCGCGACGAAAAATCGTGGGTTTTTAAAAAAAGCAAAAATCCGCCAGAGGCGGACGGGGAGGCCGACGGGGGCGGGGCGGAATTCCCCCTAGCCTGTCCGCCAAAGCTGAAAGCGTCGGCGGAACCCCCCCCTTTTTCCGCCCGCCCTAAAAAATCAGAAAACAGCTAGCTGTTTTCTGTAAAATAAGTACGAGCTTTTTGTAAGAGGGGCTGCCACGTCGCTCGCGAGCGACGTGGCGTGCCACGCAACACCATAACGTGGTAAAATTAAACAGAAAAGCGATGTGGTATTTTTACATAATTCAAAGTTTAAAGGATGATAATTGGTTTTATAAAGGTTCAACCAATGATCTATCCAGAAGAATAAGACAGCATAATAATGGAGAAGTTTTTTCTAGTAGATTTTATAAGCCATTCAAGTTAGTTTATTATGAAGCTTATTTATCAGAGAAAGCAGCTAGGGAAAGAGAAAGAAGCGTTAAGAGAAGTGGTTCAGTTTGGATGCCCCTAATGAAGAGAATAAAAAAAAGTTTAAAATAAACAAAAAACACCCTTCCGAAATGGAAAGGTGTTTTTGGTTTTTAAAATTCTTACATCTGGTTCGGCTGCTGGGTTTTAGTTTCACAACCGCAGTATTTCTTCAGGCCGAAGAGCTTGTACAGAGCGGCCAGGCCCACCAGAATGTAAATAATTCTGGCCACCGTGGACATGTCGCCGAAAATCCAGGCGACCAGGTCAAAATCAAAGATTCCGACCAGGCCCCAGTTGAGGCCGCCAATGACCACCAGAATGAAGGCAATCAGGCCTAAAACTCCGCTTTTGCAATTTTTCATGGATTTTTTTGTTTTAATTAATAAAATCCCTTATATAAAAAGACCTTTATGTCATTATATCATTTTTTTGGGGGAAGTAAAAAAGCCCTCTTTGGCCGGCTCAATAATTTTGTTATACTAACCTTATATGACAAAATTCAAAATACTCGCGGAAGGCTATGCCAAAAAGCGGGGTTCTGTCTGGCAGGCCTCTTCAACCTCCGTTTTAATCATTGATAACGGCAAAAAAATCGTGGTTGACCCGGGCGCTAACAGGGAAATGTTGTTGGCCGGTTTGGCCGAGGCCGGTTTAAAGCCGCCAGACGTTGATTTGGTTTTTTTGACTCACTGCCATCTGGACCATATTTTAAACATCCGGTTGTTTCCGGACGTTCCGATTTATGACGGCAACACCATCAATGACGGCGATAAGATTTTGGAATATTCAGGCAACATCCCGGGAACCAGCGTTGAAGTCATAAATACTCCCGGGCATGCCGGCGAACATACTTCGCTTTTAATCACCGCCGACTTGGGCAAAGTGGCCATTGCCGGCGACGTTTTCTGGTGGCCGGACGGCCAAAGGCAGGAAATTGACCGGGAAAAGCTGTTAGACTTGGAAGATGAATTCGCCGAGTCCCGGAAGCTGCTCTCGGCCAGCCGGAAAAAGATTTTAGCCGTTGCCGATTACGTTATTCCCGGCCACGGCCGGATGTTTCAGAGTTTAAAAAAATAGCTAAAATATGCTATAATTTAAGGAGTAAAAAATGTCTTAAAATACTAAGACGAAGCTATTTTAGTTAGTCATGAAAGAATTTCCCAAACCCATCAAATTAACCAAACTCTTAGGACCGAGTTTTATAATTCTCGCTTTGGGCCTCGGCTCGGGCGAGGTTATTTTATGGCCTTACCTGGTTTCCAATTACGGCCTGGGCATTGTTTGGGGAGCGCTGTTGGGCATTACCTTCCAGTTTTTCATCAACATGGAAATAGAGCGCTACGCCCTGTTAAAAGGCGAGAGCGTTTTTGTCGGCTTGAATAAAAAATTCAGGTGGGCGGCTTACTGGTTTATTGTTTCCACTTTCTTGGGCTTTGGCCTGCCGGGCATTATCGCGGCTTCGGCCAAAGTTTTCGCCCATTTGGTCGGCTTGGAAGAATTTAAATGGCTGGCCATGGCTTTTTTGATTTTCATCGGCCTGATTTTAAGCGTCGGCCGGACGGTTTACGGCGTGATGGAAAGGCTTACCAAGACCGTTATTTTTATCGGCGTGCCCTTTATTTTTGTTTTGGCGGTTATGCTGTCCCGAGGCGGCGACTGGCTGGCGCTTGGCCGGGGCATTATCGGCTTGGGGCATGATTTTTTGTTTTTGCCGGCCGGCATCGTCATCGGCACTTTTTTCGGCGCCTTTGCCTACTCCGGGGCCGGCGGCAATCTTAATCTGACCCAGTCCATTTACGTCAAGGAAAAAGGTTACGGTATGGGCAAGTATTCGCAGAAAATCGCCGGTTTTTTCCGCGACATCAGGGAACATCAGGAAGTAAAACTGGCCGGCGAAGATTTTGACGCCGATAATCGGGAGAACGTTCAAAGGTTTAAGACCTGGTGGCGGAG
>DATDUR010000059.1:0-2851 GCA_035290305.1 Patescibacteria group bacterium | reverse complement strand
CCACCACCGAGCCGTCCGCCCCGCGTTTCATTTCGTCATTGTTGCTGTTGCCCACCCAGACGCCCACGGCCAGCTGGGGCGTGTAGCCGATGGTCCAGGCGTCGTGGTAGTCGTTGGTGGTGCCGGTTTTGGCCGCCGCCGGCCGGTCGCCCAGGGTTAAATAATTGCTGGCGCCGAAGATAAAACTTCGGGCATTGTTGTCGGACAGGATGTCGTTAATCATTCTGGCAATATCCGGTTCCAGCGCCGTTTGCATGTAGGGTTTTTTATATTCCTCCAGAACTTTGCCCTCATTATCTTCCAGTTTTAAGACCGCCTCGTATTGCATTTTTTTGCCGTCGCGGGCAAAAGTGGCGTAAGCGTTGGCGTGTTCCAAAAGTTTGACTTCGCCGCCGCCCAAGACCAGGCTCAAACCAAAGCGGCTGCGGTCTTTTAAAGTGGTGTAATCCAGCTGGTCGGCCAGATTCAAAACATTGTCAATGCCGGCCAGATAAATCATTTTGACGGCCGGAACGTTAAGCGAGCCGGCCAGAGCCGTTCGTAGTGAAACCGGGCCGTGTTCCTTTAAATCATAGTTGTGGGGCGTGTAATTGCCGTCAAAGACCGGGAAAACCGTTTCCAGGTCGTAAATCACCGATTCCGGCACAAAGCCGCGGTTAAAGGCGGCCGCGTAAACAATCGGCTTAAACGAGCTGCCGGGCTGGCGCGGCGAAGTGGCCACGTTGACCTGGCCGTCAATCTCCTCGTCAAAAAAATCTTTAGAGCCGACCATGGCCAGAATCTGACCGGTTTTAACGTCAATGGCCACCAGAGCGGCGTTGCCGGCGTCAAAATTCTCCAGGTTTTTTTCGGCCTGCTCTTTAATAATTATTTCGGCTTTTTTCTGCAAATCATAATCCAGCGAGGAAATTATTTTAAAGCCGCCTTGCTCAATCAGGGTATCGCCGTATTTTTCGCTTAACAGTTCTTTAACAAAGAAAACAAAATGCGGGGCCTCAATGCCCGCCACCCGGTTTTTGAAATTAAGTTTTTCTTCTTTGGCGGTTTGGGCCTGTTCCTCGGTAATATGGCCAAACTTAATCATCTGGTCCAGGCAATAATGTTGCCGGTTAATCAGTTCGTCAACGTGGCTGCCGTTGGGCGAAAAATAGGTCGGTCTTTGGGGCAGAGCCGCCAGAATGGTGGCCTCGGCCAGAGTTAAATCCTTGGCCGACTTGCCGAAATAGAGGGAGGCGGCCGCTTCAAGGCCGTAGGCGGTGGAGCCGTAGGGAATTTCATTAAAATACATCTGCAGAATTTCGTCTTTGGAATATTTTCTTTCCAGCTGGTAGGCCAAAATCAGTTCCTTGAGTTTTCTTAAGACGGAGCGCTCGTCGCCCAGGATGGCGTTTTTAACCAGTTGCTGGGTCAGGGTGGAGCCGCCCTGGGCCCGCCGGCCGCTTAAGGTCTGCAGAATCACGCCCCTGAACATGCCCCAGAGGTTAAAACCCTTATGTTTGTAAAATTGCTGGTCTTCCAGGGTCAGGGTGGCTTTGACGGCGTAATCCGGAATGTCCGTCAGCTTAATCAGGGTTCGTTGTTGTTCGCCGTGAATGTCATAGAGCAGATGTTCGCCGGTCCGGTCGTAGATTTTGGTGCTCTGGGCCACGCTACGCTCGGACAGCTTGTTGGGGTCCGGCAGGTCTTTGGACAGCCAGGCCACCAGGCCGATCATTAAAACGATAAAAACCAAAACGCCGGCCGCTAATCGGGGCGCCCATCTTTTTAATCTTTTAAGCCAGCTTTCTTTATTGCCCCGGGAAAATTTTCTGCCGAAGCGGATGTCCATAATCCGGCGGCCCCGGCCTCTTTTAAATAAATTAGACAGGAAAAAGCCGCCCCTCGTAAGCCGGGGGGGTTTTTTTAAGTTGTCTTTTTTGCCATCGCCGTTTTGCCAGCTGTTGGGCGAATGGATTTTATGGGAGAGATGGGGAATGGGCATGATAAATTGGTCTGAATTTGCTTGTATTATAGCACAAATAATGGTAATATTTGAGTAATATGTCAAATATTATAACGGATTCGGCAAAAATCAAAGAGTTGTTGGAGCGCGGCGTGGACGAGGTGATTGATAAAGACAGTCTGGCTAAAGAGCTGGCGACTGGCCGGCGGCTTAGGGTAAAGCTGGGTATTGATCCGACCAGCCCCCGGTTGCATCTGGGCCGTTCCATTCCGCTGTTAAAATTAAAAGATTTTCAGGAGCTGGGACATCAGATTATTTTTATTGTCGGCGATTTTACCGGCGTCATCGGCGACACCTCGGACAAAGACAGCGAGCGCCCGATGCTTTCGCCCGCCCTCATCAAACAAAACATGAAAGATTACGTCAGACAGGCCGGCAAAATCATTAATCTTAAAAAATGCGAGATTAAATACAACAGCCAGTGGCTTAAGAAATTGACTTATGATAAAACCGGCGAGCAGGCCGATCAATTTTCACTGGCCGAATTCATGGCCAGGGAAAACATCAAAAAGCGGCTGGATGAAGGCAGGCGCGTTTCTTTGCGCGAAGTTTTATATCCTTTAATGCAGGGCTATGACTCGGTGGCCATAAGAGCCGACGTGGAACTTGGCGGCACGGACCAGCGTTTTAACCTCTTGGCCGGCCGGCGGTTGCAGGAATATTTTGGCCAAAAGCCGCAAAACATTTTAATGACGCCGCTTATGGAAGGCACGGACGGCCGCAAGATGAGTTCCTCCTGGGGCAACACCATTGATTTGACGGATGAGCCGGCGGAAATGTTCGGCAAAGTCATGTCCATCACCGACGATTTGATAATAAAATATTTTACTCTGGCCACCCGCGCGCCCA
>DATDUR010000058.1:0-2523 GCA_035290305.1 Patescibacteria group bacterium | reverse complement strand
CGACGCCCAGTTCGCGGGCTTTGATAACGTGGACCCGTCCAGAATCGCGGCCGGCATCGTGGTCGGCATCGGTTTTTTGGGCGCCGGCACCATTATCCATTCGCAGGGCGAAGTGGTGGGACTGACCACCGCGGCCGGCATCTGGGTGGTGGCGGCCATTGGCATGGCCTTGGGCCTGGGCTTGTTTGTTTTAGCCGGGGTTACCACCATTTTGTCCTTATTCATCCTGTTTTTAATGGAAAAGGCCGAAAGAAGATTTAAGATGTAAAATAACACTGATAAGCACAAAAAAAACACGAAATCCGTGAGCCATTCGTGTTTTTTTTATGCTTATCAGTGAATTATTCGTGATTTTTTTTAAAAATCCTTATTATTTTTCAAAAACGACAAATTTGAATTTTATGCCGTTTTCTTCATTAACTTCGCTCTCGGAAGTTTTTTTAAATTCCGGCGGAATGGCCGGGAAAAAAGTGTCGCAGGGATAGGTTGCCAGTACTTTAGTAATGTAAATTTTTTTGCAATCCGGATGGTTAATGGTTTCGGCAAAAAGCCGGCCGCCGCCGATATTGAAGACTTCTCCGATATCATCTCTTTTGTCAAGTTCGGCCAGGGCCCGGTCAAAGGAAGAAAAATATAAAACGCCTTCAGGCAAGTTTAAGTTTTTCTGCCTGGACAGGACTATATTCAATCGGTTGGACAAAGGCCGATGGTGTTTAGGAATTGATTCCCAGGTTTTGCGGCCCATGATAACCGCATTTTTTTTGTCTGGATTATTTCCCGTAGTGGTGTCGGTAAAAAATTTGAAGTCCTTTTTTATTTTCCAGGGCATATCATTATTAATGCCAATGCCCCGGTTTTGGTCTATGGCCACGATAATGGAGAACATAAAATTTTAAATTTTAAATTTTAATTGGAAATTAGAAATTAAATGGAAATTGAAAATTGCCTGCCTGCCCACGGCCCCGCATATGCGGAGCCTCGCCAAAGGCGGGGCGTGGCCGGCAAGGCAGGAAAATTAGAAATTATATAGCTATCGGCGCTTTGATGCCCGGATGCGGGTCATAACCGACCAGTTCAAAATCTTCATACTTAAAGTCAAAAATATTTTTCACCTTTGGATTGATTTTTAGGGCCGGCAAGGGACGGGGTTGGCGCGCGAGCTGGAGTTTAACCTGGTCCAGATGGTTTTTATAAATATGGACGTCGCCGAAGGTATGGACAAAATCTCCCGGTTTCAGGCCGGTTACCTGCGCCATCATCATGGTCAAGATGGAGTAGGAAGCGATGTTAAAAGGCACGCCCAAAAAAACGTCGGCGCTTCTTTGGTAAAGCTGGCAGGAAAGTTTGTCGTCGCCGGAAACGTAGAATTGGAACATGGTGTGGCAGGGCGGCGGAGCCGTTTTTTTGCCGGCAATTAAAGTTTGTAAATCGCCGACGTTCCAGCCGGAAACGATAATCCGGCGGGAATCGGGATTGTTTTTTATCATGTCCACGGCGTTTTGAATCTGATTGATGGTGGAGCCGTCGGGTAAGTCCCAGGCCGTCCACTGCTTGCCGTAGATCGGGCCCAAGTCGCCGTTATCATCGGCCCACTCGTTCCAAATGGTTACGCCGTGGTCGTTAAGGTATTTAACATTAGTATCGCCTTTTAAAAACCATAAGAGTTCGTAGATAATGGATTTTAAGTGGACTTTCTTGGTGGTAACCAAGGGAAAACCTTCGGCCAGATTATATCTTCTTTGGGCGCCAAACATGGAAATAGTGCCCACGCCGGTACGGTCTTCCCGGGGTTTGCCGTTATTCAAAATTTCCTGTAGGAGTGATAAATATTGCTTCATAGTCCTAATAGTATATCAAAAAATCCGTAAGCTTGTAAATTTTTATTGAAAAAAACCTTAAAATACCGTAAAATAGCTGTATGACAGAAGGGCTTTTTATCGTTATTTACGGGGTTAACAATTTAGGCAAAACCACGCAGGCGGCCCTATTAGTTGAGGCTCTGGACAAGTCCGGTTTAAAAGCGGAATATTTAAAATATCCGATTTACGATTTAACGCCGACCGGCCCCCGGATTAACGAAATTTTAAGGGGCGGCTCCGGCCAGTCCATGGCCGAGGAGGAATTCCAGCGAATCTACGCCAAAAACAGAATGGATTTCCAGCCGCAGCTTTGTAAAAAGATTGCCGAGGGCGTCAATATAGTGGCGGAAGATTATATCGGCACGGGCCTGGCCTGGGGCTTGAGCAAGGGCGCCAATCTGGATAATTTATTGGAGATGAACCGCGGTTTGGTAAGCGCTGACGTTGAAGTTCTTTTGGACGGCGAAAGATTTTTACGCGCCAGGGAAAAAAATCACCGGCATGAAACCGACGACCGGCTGACCGATGAGTGCCGGCAACGGCATCTGGAACTGGCGGACAAATTCGGCTGGGCGGTGGTTAACGCCAATCAGGAAGCGGAAGAAGTCCATCAGGACATTTTGGCAATAATTGAGAAAAAAGTTAAGGAATTGAATAAGGGATT
>DATDUR010000057.1:0-6415 GCA_035290305.1 Patescibacteria group bacterium | reverse complement strand
TTCTTTAAGCGGCGTGGTCACTTTCAATACTTTGCCGATTGCCGGCAATGAACTGGACGAAAACATCATTCAGTACGCCAGGGAAAATTTCAATCTGCTCTTAGGCAATAAGACGGCCGAGGAAATCAAAATTAAAATCGGCACGGTCACTTCCGAAGGCGAAACGCAGGAAACCACCATGCGTGGCCGTGATTTAATTTCCGGTCTGCCCAAGGAAGTTTTGGTTTCCAGCCTCCAGATTAAGGAAGCGATTATCAGGTCGGTCAGGCAGATTGTGGAGGCCATCCGCGATACCATAGAAAAAACTCCGCCGGAACTGGTGGCCGACATTTATGAACGAGGCCTGCTTTTATCCGGCGGCGGCGCCCAGCTTCGGGGTCTGGATAAATTAATTTCCCAGGAATCCAAGATACCGGTCCATATCGTGGACGATCCTTTAACGGCGGTCGTCAGGGGAACGGGCATTATCCTGGAGGATTTAGAGGGTCTTAAGGAAGTGCTATTACCCTCGGCTTCTGAAGATTAAGTTTATCGTTTTAGTTTTGGTTATAGATAACCTATCTTAACTAACATCCAAAACTCAAACTGACGATTAAAACCGAAATATTTATGCATCATAGAAACAAAAAACCAACCGTAGTCATTCTGGTAGTCGTCCTACTGATTTTTTTTAGTTGGCTGGGTTTTTTGGACAAGCCTTACCAGTGGTTTAACGGTTTTCTCGGTCCGTTAGAGCGTTTTTTTTATAAGAGCGGCTTAAGTTTAATCAGTTTCAAAAATTACCAGTTGCTTAATGAAGAAAATCAGAAGTTAAGAACCGAAATCGCCAAGTTGAGCCTGGATTACGTTAAATTTTCCAATTTGGAATCGGAAAATCTTTATTTGAGAGGCGAACTTGATTTTCTGAAGAGCAAGGGGTATGACTATGAACTGGTCAACGTCGTGGCCAGCCAGCCGTTTAACGATAAGATTTTAATCATTGACAAAGGCTCAAATTCCGGTTTGGCCGTTGGCCAGGCGGCCGCCGTGCATCAGGGGATTATCGTCGGCAAGGTTATTAAGGTGGAGGCGGACAGAGCCTGGGTGGAACTTTTAAACGACACCGCCAGTCAGCTGGCCGTTTCCTTGGGCCAGTCCATCGGCACCAACGGTCTTTTAGTGGGGCGGGCGGGCAACAGCCTGGTCATAGATTTTATCCCCCAGGATAAAGACCTTAAAGTGGGCGATTTAGTCATCACTTCCGGTTTGGAAGAAAAAATTCCCCGGGGCCTGTCGGTCGGTTCCATCAGCCACGTGGCCAGCGTGGTCGGCGAAGTTTTTAAACAGGCCAGAGTTGAACCGATTATTAATTACGAGAGTCTGCAGAATTTTACCATCATTAAATAAGTTTTTATGTGGCGGAAGATTGCCTTAACTTTGGTTATCAGTTTGGTTCTGTTGTTAGTCCTTATTTTTTTATTACCTCTGGTTTCTTACGTCAACGTTTTTTTACTGGTAATTATCTGGTTGAGCCTGGCCCGTTCGTCTTATAAATGGTATTTTGTGATTAGCGGGGGTTTATTGCTGGATGTTTTTTTTAAAACCTACGGTTTAAATCTGCTGGCCCTGGCGGCTCCGGCCTTTGTCCTGGTTTTATTGGAGGACAGGGTTTCTCATCTGACTATTTTGGGGAAAATGTCGCTTAGCGGCGTGGCCATTATCGTCAATTTGATTGTTTATCTGGCTTTGGTCGGATTAGCCGGTTTTTTTGCCGATGAATTTTTTTATTTCCTGTTTGGTTTTAAGTGGCCGTCAATCTTTTTTTATCTCATCACTCATCTTTTATTGATGAGCTTGGGTTTTTTGGTTTTTAAGCCCCAAGCCTGGGCTAACCGGCATGGTTAGTTAAAAAATCTACTAATTTACATTCGCCTATTAGTAATAATTCGTAATTAGCAGCCAGCATGAAATATTGGAATAGCAATCCTTTTAATATCCGGCAGGAATCATTAAGCATCAAAGACGGCGCTTTGGATTTTGCCGGCCGGCATAGAGAAGTAAGCGAAGCTTTTTTAGTCGGCGATTCGCCTTCGCTATGGCTGGGCCGGATTATTTCCAGCCGGAGATTAAGATTGTTTTTTATTTTATTTTTACTGTTTTTTGCCATACTTTTTACCCGTTTGGTTTATTTGCAGTTTATCAAGAGCGGCGATTACGTCAGTTTGGCCGAGGGCAATCGGCTGCGCCTGGAGTTTATTCAGCCGGTTCGGGGAATAATTTTTGACCGTTTCAGCGTGCCTTTGGTGGAGAATATCGCCACCTTTTCGCTGTTTTTTAACCCCAACGATTTTAAGGCGCAGCCGGCTCAAAGAGAAGAGATTAGAAAAATTTTAAGCGGCCTGGCTTTTGACGAACGGGAGGCGGACGAGATTTTAGCCTCGGAGAGTTATTTATGGCAGCCGGTCAAAGAAAATTTGGAATATGAAACGGCCATAAAATTAATGTTGCAGACCGTCGAGCTAAGTTCGTTGAGGATTGAAGTTGATCCCCAAAGAAAATATCCGGACGATTCGGCCCTGGCTCATCTGCTCGGCTATACCAGCCGGATTACCCCCGAAGAAAAAGACGAGTATCTGGGCCTGGGTTATCAGCTTACCGAAAAAGTCGGGCGGGTGGGTTTGGAGGAATTTTATCAAACCGAGCTTAGAGGCATTCCCGGAAAAAAACAGAGTGAAGTGGATTCTTTGGGACGGGAAACTAACGTTATCGCTTCGGAGCCGGCCATGGCGGGTGATAATATTTTTTTAAGTTTGGACATCGGTCTGCAACGGCAGATTTATAAAACTTTAGCGGCCAGGGTACCGGCTAAGGCCGGGGCGGTTATCGCCCTGGATCCCAACAACGGCAAAATCAGGGCGCTGGTTTCCTGGCCGACTTACGATAACAATCAGTTTAGCCTGGGTTTGTCGCAGGATTATTACCAGAAGCTCTTAGATAATCCGCTCAAGCCGTTTATTAACCGGGCTTTGTCCGGGGAATATCCGTCCGGTTCCACGGTCAAGCTGATTATGGCGGTGGCCGGGTTGGAAGAAGGCCTGATTACCAAGGCGACTTCAATTTTAAGCCTGGGCGGCGTTTGGTACGATAAGTGGTTTTTCCCCGACTGGAAGGCCGGCGGCCATGGCCGGACCAACCTGATTAAAGCCTTGGCGGAATCGGTCAACACTTATTTTTATTATCTGGCCTTGGAAGAATTTGAAGGACATCGCGGCCTGGGTCTGGATAAAATTTTGCATTATTACCGTAAATTCGGACTGGGTCACGTTTTGGGTATTGACCTGGCCGGGGAAAAATCAGGTTTTTTGCCCAGTCAGCAATGGAAAGAGGAGGTTAAAGACGAACCTTGGTATCCGGGAGATACTTTGCATCTGGCCATCGGCCAGGGCGATTTATTGGTGACGCCTCTGCAGGTTGCCGTTTACACCAGCGTGATTGCCAACGGCGGCACTTTATATCGCCCGAGTTTGCTGGAAAAAATCGCCAACCCCGAGACCGGAGAGATTAAAACCGTCCAGCCGGAAATCATCAGGGAAAAGCTGGCGACCGAGAAAAGCATCGGTATCGTGGCCGAGGGCATGAGAGAGGCGGTTCTAAGCGGTAGCGCCAGGGGCATTGATTTGGCCGGCATCAGGGTAGCCGGCAAAACGGGTACGGCCGAAGTGGGCGGCAATAAAAGTCCCCACGCCTGGTTTACCGGCTATCTGCCTTACGAAAATCCCGGCCTGGTTTTAACGGTTTTGGTGGAAAACGGCGGTGAAGGCTCGGAAACAGCCGTGCCTATTGCCCGAGACATAGCCGGATGGTATGCTGAAAACAGGTTTTAAAACGGTTTTTTGGAATCCTAAGGAGAGTTGAAAAAAACCGGATTGACATAATAATTTTTATTAATTAGGATTAAATTCATATGACCGATATCCATATTTTAACTCTGGAGGGAAAAAAGAAACTGGAAGAAGAGCTTGATTTTCTTAAAAACGTCAAGCGGAAGGAAATTGTCGAAAGAATCGAGCTGTCCAAAGAGCACGGCGATCTTTCCGAGAATGCCGAGTATCAGGAGGCCCGCAACGAACAGTCCTTCATGGAAGGCCGGATTTTGGAAATAGAAAATATCTTAAAAAACAGCATGGTGGCCTCGGGCGACAATAGCCACACCGTTCAGGTCGGTTCCAAAGTGACGGTTGAACTTAACGGCCAGAGCCTGGAGTTTACCATCGTCGGCTCTTCCGAGAGCGATCCGCTTCTGGGCCTGATTTCCTGCGATTCTCCGATCGGCAAGGCCCTGCTGGACAAAAAGAGCGGCGACGAAGTGAGGGCGGAAACCCCCCGCGGTTTGACCGTCTATAAAATTAAGAAAATTAATTAACTTTTTTAGGTTGATTTCGGCATGTTTAATAAGAAAATCGCCATCGATTTAGGCACTACTTCTACTTTAGTCCACCTGCCCAAAAGGGGGATTATTATTAATGAACCCTCGGTGGTGGCCATTTCGGTTTTGGATAAAAAAGTTTTGGCGGTCGGGGACGAGGCCAAGGAAATGCTCGGCCGGACTCCCGATACCATCGTGGCCAAGCGTCCTTTGCGGGACGGCGTGATTGCCGATTATAAAACGACCGAAAGCATGCTCCGATATTTCATCAATAAGGCCATCGGCGGCGCCAAGTTATTCAGGCCGGAGGTGATGATTGCCGTACCGGCCGGCATTACTTCCACGGAAAGGCGAGCGGTAATAGACGCCACCATGGCGGCCGGCGCCAAAGCGGCTTACATTATTAAGGAGCCAATCGCCGCGGCCATCGGCGCCAACATACCCATCGGTTCCGCTTCCGGACACATGGTGGTGGACATGGGCGGCGGCACTTCGGAAATCGCCGTCATTTCTTTGGGCGGCATCGTGGCCAATACTTCCATCAGAATCGGCGGCACCAAGTTTGACGCGGCTATCGGCGAATTCATCAGAAAAAAATACGGCCTGGCCATCGGAGAAACCACCGCCGAACAAATCAAGATAAAAATCGGCTCGGCCATGTATCTGGAGGACGAGGAAAAATTGAAAATGGAAATCAGAGGCCGCGACATGATTTCCGGTTTGCCCAGAACCATTGAAGTTAATTCCGACGACGTGACCGAGGCCCTGCAGAACGAGCTTCAGGGCATTATCGCGGCCGTCAAATCGGTTTTATTTAAAACCCCGCCGGAACTTTCGGCCGACGTTATGGAAAAGGGCATGGTTTTAACCGGCGGCACTTCGCAGCTTCGGAACATGGATGCCCTGCTGGCCCAGGCGACCGGCGTGCCGGCTTACCTGGCGGACGAAGCCATTCTTTGCGTGGCCAAGGGAACAGGCGTGGCCTTGGACAATCTGGAAGCTTACAAGCGCAGCATCCTTTTTACAAAATAATTCTCTGTCATATGCTGATAGGCGTTGACGCCTCCCGGGCCAACCGGCCGCAACGAAGCGGAGTGGAATGGTACGCTTACCATTTGATAAAAAAGCTGGCCGAAATTGATTCAAACAATCAGTATCTTTTGTATTCCGATTCCCGCCTTCGGCCGGATTTAATGCCGGCTAACGGTAATTTTAGGGAGAGATTGTTAAGGTGGCCTTTTTCCAGGCTTTGGACCCTGGGGCGTTTAAGCCTGGAGATATTGTCGCATAAGCCTGATTTATTGTTCGTGCCGTCGCACACTTTTCCGCTGGTTTCGGGCAAAAAAAACGTCATTACCTGGCACGACCTTGGTTATGAAAGATATCCGGAAACCTATACCGCCTGGGAGCTGGCTTCCTTAAAGCAAGGCGCCAAGCGGGCTTTTAAGCTGGCCGATAAAATCATTACCATTTCCAATTTTACCAAAGGGGAAATGGTGGAGTTGCATAAAATAGACCCCGACAGAATAGAAGTGATTTATTTAGGCTGCAATCACGAGCGCTGGCAAAAGGCCACGCCAGAGGCGCTGCGGGAACTTTTGAAGATGATGGAAATCAATCTGCCGTATTTTGTTTACGTGGGCCGGCTGTCTTTAAGAAAAAATTTAATCGGCTTGATTAGGATTTATAACCGTTTCAGGGAAATTCATCGCGAGCCTCATAATCTGATTCTGGTCGGCAGCCAGTCGACCTTTCAGAACGAAATTGACGCCGAGATTCAGGCCTCGCCGTTTAAAAAAGAAATCAAAAAACTGGGCTGGCTGCCGATGGAACAGCTGCCGATTTTAGTTTCGGGCGCCGTCGCTTCCCTCTACCCATCTTTTTACGAAGGTTTCGGTTTGCCGGTGATTGAAGCCATGGCTACCGGCACGCCGGTACTTACCAGCACTTCCGGCTCTTTGCCGGAAATCGTGGGTAATGCCGGATTATTGGCCGATGCCCATGATATCA
>DATDUR010000056.1:0-7435 GCA_035290305.1 Patescibacteria group bacterium | reverse complement strand
AGGGAATCTTTGTCGGCGACTCCGCTCTAATACACCTATTCAATTTCTACTTTTGTAGATTTCTGGAACAAATCGGTTGTGCCGAAACTCTAATACACCTATTCAATTTCTACTTTTGTAGATTCGGGTTTTTCAAGACATTCAAATTTACTCTAATACACCTATTCAATTTCTACTTTTGTAGATTGTATAAATCACCGCCCACGCTCTTACTCTAATACACCTATTCAATTTCTACTTTTGTAGATTTATAAGCGTAATCTTTCATCATCTCACTCTAATACACCTATTCAATTTCTACTTTTGTAGATAGAAGTATCAAAGAGTTGCCTGTTATTCTCTAATACACCTATTCAATTTCTACTTTTGTAGATTAGCGCCAATTCCGGCGCTTTTCTTTTTTACCCGCTTTATATATAATTCAAGTCAACATTAAACAATTAACCCCAAATTTATGTCCGTGAAAACGCAACTTCTTAAACTTAAAGAAAACTGGCTGATAATCGCAGTCTTGTTCATCATTATCATTATCGGCGCGGCGATTATCGGCAACACCGCCCCGGGTTCTTATAAACTGTCAATGGATTCTGTTGCTCAAAGCGGCGGCGGCAACGAAGCTTATGGAGAAAGAGCCATAGGAATTTATCCCGTTGCCGACGAGGATTTCGCGCCCCAAATTGAAGAAAGGAAAGTGGTTAAAACTTCCGAGCTTTCCACCGAAGTCAAAAGAGGGGAGTTTCGGGACGCCGAAAGTCAGCTAAAAAACATCATAGCTTCCAGCGATTCGTATTTGATAAATGAAAACGTGGATAAAAACGGCGCCGGAGTGGAACAGTATTATCTCGGCCGATATGAAATAAAAGTTGAAGCGGGCAAATACGATTCAGTCGTCTCCCAGCTTAAAGAAATCGGGGAAGTGGAGAAATTTTATGAAAATACCGAGGACGTTACGGCCGGCTACGCCGATTTGGAAATAGAGCTGGCCGCGGAAAAATCAAGGCTGGAAAGATACCGGGCCATGTACAACCAGGCCACCGAGTTAGAGGACAAGATAAATTTAAATGACAGAATTTTCAATCAGGAAAGGACGGTTAAGTATTACGAAGACCGGCTGGCGGCCATGGATTCCAGGGTTGATTATTCAAGGCTCAACGTTACCCTGATTGAGAAAAAATCAAACTTCTTTAGCGCCAAATTCGTTGAATTTTCGGAATTGGCCGGAACCATCGTGGGCAGTATTAACAGTTTGCTGGTTCTGATTTTCGCCGTCTTTCCTTACCTGATTTTAATTGGCTTGATTTATTTGGCTGTCCGGATGATAAGGTCAAGAAAAAGGAGGTAAATCAAGGCGTTTTCATTGATTTTTTCTTCAAAATATGATAGAATTAGCCTATGTATAACTGGTCTATTGACTTAAAACAACTTAAAAAAGACAAAGAAGCTTACGCCATTTGGCGATTGGAACAAATGGTTAATTTCGGCTTGGGCGGAAAGAAAATAAATAAAAATCAGTTAAAAAAATATTGGCTTTCGCTTAATTTGGATCCGGTCAAAAAAAAATATTTGGAATTTCTTTTATGGCCAAAAAGATATTAACCGCTAATCAATTAAAAATATTGACTGCCATCGGCGAAGAGCCGTTTTTGACAGAAAATTTTTATTTAAGTGGCGGCACGGCTTTGGCCGGTTTTTATCTTTATCATCGTTATTCGGAGGATTTGGATTTTTTTTCGGAGGAGGAATTTGAACCGCAGAATATTTTTATTTTTTTTAAAGCTCGGCAAAAAAAATTAAGCCTTAAAAAAATTGACTATCAGCAGAGCTTTAATCGAAATTTATTCTTTCTTTATTTGAAAGATGAATTGATTAAAACAGAATTTACTTATTTTCCTTTTACTCGTTTGCAAAAAGGATTGAATCATTACCAGGTCGCCATTGATAGTTTATTGGATATTGCCGTGAATAAATTATTTACCATTTACCAACAGCCCCGCTCGCGCGATTTTATTGATTTATATTTTATTCTCAAAAAAGAAAAATTAAGCATTCAAGATTTAGTCAAAAAAGCCAAAGTTAAATTTGATTGGCATATTGACCCCATTCAATTAGGCAGTCGTTTTTTGCAGGTCACCGAATTAAAAGATTATCCCAGACTGATTGCTAAAATAAATCATAAAGTCTGGCAAGATTTTTTCATTAAAGAGGCTGGATTGTTAAAAAGTTATATTTTAGAAACATGAAAAAAGTCTATTTGGGCGCCGACCACGCCGGTTTTAAGCTTAAGGAGCATTTAAAGAAATATCTGCTCAACCAAGGCTATCAGGTCAAAGACCTGGGCAATCATCAGTTTAAAAAAACCGATGATTATCCCGATTTTGCCGCCAAAGTCGGCAGGGCCGTGGCCAAAGACAGTTTTGCCAGGGGCATCTTAGTCTGCCATAATGGCGTGGGCATCTGCATCGCGGCCAACAAGGTCAAGGGCGTTCGCGCCGCTTTGGTTGATAAAGTCCGGGTGGCCAGAGAAGCGGTCAACGACGCCAACGCCAACGTTATTTGTTTTGGCCAGGCCGACATTAAACCGCTTGAGGCGGCCAGGGCCAGCGAGGTCTTTTTAAAAACCAAGTTCAGTCCGGCGGCCCGCCATCAGCGCCGTTTTAAAAAGCTTACAAAAATTGAATCCGCAAATAAATGAGGATTATTCCGGCCATTTTGGAAAAAGATTTTAAGGAGCTGCAAAAAAAAGTCGCTTTGGTTGACGGGCTGGCCGAGTTGATTCAGATTGACATCATGGACGGCCAATATGTTGAGAATAAGTCGGTCAGTCTTGAAGAACTGCTTAATTTAAAACATCGGGCCAAGCTGGAAATTCATCTGATGGTTAACAACCCGCGGGATTATTTCGCCGTTTGCGCCGAACTGAAAGCCGAACGGGTTTTTTGGCATAGCGATGCCGCGGGCGATGAAGGCGTTGAGGTTTTTGAAGCGGCCGGACAGTTCGGTTTTTTAAGAGGACTGGCTTTAAATCCGGAAATTGACTTGGAGAAAATCGGCGGCTGGCTTAACAGTTTTGACGCGGTTTTAGTGATGAGCGTGGCGCCCGGCAAACAGGGCCGGAGTTTTATTCCCCAGAGCGTCAGCCGGGTTAAATACCTTAAAGATAATTTTCCGGATTTAAAAATCGCCGTGGACGGGGGAGTGGACGAGGGCAATATCCGGGACTTGATTGAAGCCGGCGCCGAGGATTTATGCGTGGGCAGCGCTTTGCTGGAAAACGCTAATCTTAGCCAAAAATTCGCGGAGCTTAAATCATTTCTAAAATAGCATTATGGATAAAAAATTGGCAGAACTTTCAAAATTAATCCGTTATTATATTTTAGTTTCTTCAACGGCCGCCGGTTCGGGCCATCCGAGCTCATCGCTGTCGGCGGTTGAACTAATGACTACCTTAATGTTTGGTGGGTTTTTTAAATACGATTTAAAACAGCCGGGCTATCACAACAACGACCGGCTGATTTTTTCCAAGGGACACGCTTCGCCTTTGTTTTACGGCTTGTGGGCCGCGGCTGGAGCAATCGGCGAAAAAGATTTAAAAACTTTCCGGAAAATAACTTCGGCGCTGGAAGGCCATCCCACGCCCAGGTTTAAATACACCGAAGCGGCCACCGGTTCTTTGGGGCAGGGCTTGTCCATCGGGGTCGGCCTGGCTTTAAACGCCAAGTATCTGGACAAGTTGCCCTACCATACCTACGTTTTGCTGGGCGACAGCGAAATGGCCGAGGGTTCGGTTTGGGAAGCGATGGCCCTGGCCGCTTATTACAAGTTGAACAATCTGGTGGCGATGGCGGATATTAATCGGCTGGGCCAGCGGGGAGAAACCATGTACGGCCACAATCTTAAAGTTTACGAGCAAAAAGCCAGAGCTTTCGGCTGGCAGACCATTGTTTTAAAAAACGGCCACGATCTCGCTCAAATTAAGAGGGCTTATCAAAAAGCTTTACAGTCCAAAAATAAACCGGTGATGATTATCGCCAAGACCGTTAAAGGCCAAGGCGTTTCCTTTTTGGAAAACAAAGAGGGCTGGCACGGCCTGGCTCTAAAACCGGAAGAATTTAAAAAAGCTTTAATCGAACTGGGCCGGGTTAATAAGAAAATCAGGGGACAGCTCAAAAAACCGCGTCAGTCAAAATTAAAAAAAGTCAGCCGCCAGCCGGTTAAATTCAGTTTTACCAAAGAACCTCTGGCCACCCGTAAGGCTTTTGGCCAGGCTTTGGCGGAAATTTATCCCAAATATCCGGAACTGGTTTCTTTGGACGCCGAAGTCGGCAATTCCACTTACGCCGAAATTTTTAAACAAGCTTATCCCGAAAGATTTTTTGAAATGTTCATTGCCGAACAGAACATGGTCGGCACGGCTTTGGGCCTGGCGCTTAGGGGCAAACTGCCTTTTGTTTCCACCTTTGCCGCCTTTTTATCCAGAGCGGCGGACCAAATCAGGATGAGCCAGTATTCTTTTGCCAATCTTAAATTTGTCGGTTCGCACGCCGGCGTGTCCATCGGAGAAGACGGGCCTTCGCAAATGGCTCTGGAGGACCTGGCCTTGTTCCGGTCAATTCTAAACAGCGTGGTTTTATATCCCTGCGATTCGGTTTCCACCAAAAAACTGGTTTTGGAGATGGCCAAGCGCCGGGGCATCTGTTATTTAAGGACGACCAGGTCGGCCACGCCGGTTGTTTATTCAAAAAACGAAAGCTTTGTTATCGGCGGCAGTAAGGTCTTAAAATCAAGCGCTAAAGATAAGGTTACCATCGTAGGGGCCGGCCTGACGGTTTTTGAAGCGCTGGCCGCTTATGAAGAATTAAATAAAAATAAAATTAACGTCAGAGTGATTGACTTATACAGCATTAAACCGCTGGATAAAAAGACTTTACTGAAGGCCGCCAGAGAAACCAAAGCCATCATTACCGTGGAAGACCATTATCCCTGTGGCGGTTTGGGCGAAGCCGTGGCCGCGGCCCTCTCCGGAAAAATCAGGGTGGAAATTATGGCCGTGGGTAAAATTCCCAGAAGCGGCACGCCCGAACAGTTAAGAGCCATGGCAGGAATCGATAAAAAGGCTATAATAAGAAGAGTAAAGAAAATTTTAAATTTATAGTTTTCAATTTTCAGTTAATTTAAAATTTTAAAACCTGTCCCGAGTAGAGCCGAGGGATTAGAAATTAATTAAAAATTATAAATTGAAAATTAGAAATTAATTTAATAACCTTATGTCAAAAAGTAAAAAAGACATCGCCAAAAAATTCAAACCCAGAATTGAAACGGCCACTTTTGAGGCCGATAACATCACTTCGCCCTGGCGGATTTTTAAGATTATGGGGGAGTTCGTCAGCGGTTTTGAATTTTTAAAAAGCTATGACGCGGCCGTCACCTTTTTCGGCAGCGCCCGGCTTAAGGCCAGCGATAAATATTACCAAGAGGCGACCAAACTGGGCAAATACATGTCGGAAATGGGTTTTGCCGTGATTACCGGCGGCGGGCCCGGCATTATGGAGGCGGGCAACAAGGGCGCGACTCTGGCCAAGGGCGTGTCCATCGGCATCAACATCCAACTGCCTCACGAACAGCGAGTCAACAAGTACGTCAAGCAGTCCCAGTCTTTCCATTACTTTTTCACCCGCAAGGTGATGCTGATTTACGCTTCGGAACTGTACGTTTATTTCCCCGGCGGCTTCGGCACCGTGGACGAATTTTTTGAACTGATTACCCTGGTGCAGACCAGGAAAATCTGTCCGGTGCCGATAATTCTGGTCGGGCGCGAGTTTTGGACGCCGCTACTTGACTGGATAGACAAAACCATGAACAAAAAGTACAAAGCCATCGGTCCGCAGGATACCAAGATTTACCATCTGGTGAACAATGCCGACGAGGCCCTGGCCCATATTAACAAGCTGATTAAAGAAAACAAGATTTCCACCAAAGAAGTGCCGATTGAATACAGCCATGAAAGTAAAATTCAGATATAGAGAGAAAATTTCCAATTCCAGCCATGGATAACTTAAAAACCAAAATATTTTTGGATAGCGGCGATCTGGCCGAAACCAGGCAGACTTTGGAACTATTGGGTTTTCTGGACGGCCAGACCACCAATCCTTCTTTGGTGGCCAAAAATCCGCAGGTGGCGGCCGATTTGGCAAAGGGTAAAAAGTTTTCCAGAGAGGAACTGCTGGGATTTTATCAAAAGCTGGTTAAAGAACTTGCCCGGCTGATTCCCGACGGCTCAATTTCCATTGAAGTTTACGCGGATGCCAAAACCACGGCCGCGGAGATGGCGGCTCAAGGCAGAGCCATGTTTGCCTGGATAAACAACGCTCATATTAAACTGCCGATTACCGCCGCAGGTTTAACAGCCGCCAATCAACTGGTTAAAGAGGGGGTTAGAGTCAATCTGACTTTGTGTTTTTCGCAGGAGCAGGCGGCGGCGGTTCACGCGGCCACTTTGGGAGCGCGCGCGGGCCAGGTGTTTGTGTCGCCCTTTATCGGCCGATTGGACGATAAAGGTTTAAACGGCATGGCTTTGGTTAAAAACATCGTTAAAATGTATCAGTCGGTCGAAAGCGGGGTGCAAGTTCTGGCGGCCAGTTTGCGCCATCTGGATCATCTGCTGTGTTCTTTAAGTCTGGGCGCCGACATCATCACCTCGCCCTTTAAGGTAATCAAGCAGTGGCAGGAAGCCGGCCTTAAATTGCCGGACGGTGATTATCAATATTCCCCGGCTTTAAAAGCCATTGATTATCTCCAGCTGGATTTAAATAAAAACTGGAACGAATTTAACATCCGGCATGACTTGACGGACGCCGGCCTGCAAAAATTCGCCGAGGACTGGAATTCTTTGTTAAACTAAATATTATCCGTGTTATAATAAAATTAATTTATGTTAAACGTTTGGTTTTATTCAATCGTCAGCGTGGTGATAGTCAGCCTGGTTTCTTTGGCCGGCGTCGTTACCCTGGCCTTCAATCTTGAAAAATTAAAGAAAATTCTGATTTTCTTCGTCAGTCTTTCGGCCGGCGCTTTGTTGGGCGACGTTTTTTTGCATCTTTTGCCCGAGCTGGTGGAAGAAGCGGGCTTTGGCCTTAAAGTCTCCCTGTTGTTTATTGCCGGTATTTTTATTTTCTTTATTCTGGAAAAATATATTCACTGGCAGCACTGCCATGAGCCGATTTCGGCCAGCCACCCCCATCATTTGGGCAAGATGAATTTAATCGGCGACGCCCTGCATAATTTCATTGACGGCTTGATTATCGCGGCCAGTTATTTAATCTCCGTTCCTTTGGGCGTTGCTTCTACCCTGGCCATTGTTTTCCACGAAATTCCGCAGGAGATCGGGGACTTCGGCGTTTTGTTGCACAGCGGTTTTTCCAAAGCCAAAGCCCTCGGC
>DATDUR010000055.1:0-4020 GCA_035290305.1 Patescibacteria group bacterium | reverse complement strand
GCATCGGGCTTAAAAAATAGGCGCAAAATTTTGCGTCGCTGGGCATCAAAATTATGAAATTGTCATCGTTGCAGAAGTTTATTTTAAAAGAAGGCTTTGGTAATCGGGGCAAAATTTTGCGCCATCGTTTTCACAAATTTTACGACGGTCAAAAGATTCCTTTAGGCCGCTTGAGCCAGGTTAAGATAATTTCCAAAAGCATTGACCGGCTGATTGACAAGGGCCTGCTACTCGGCTTCGGCGAAAAAACCCAGCACAAATGGTTTATTAAAGAAGTCCAGCTTACCGCTCTGGGCCGGGGGTTTGGCAAAAAACTGCTGGGCGAGCAGAAAAGCCTGCCTTTTAAAAAAAGAAAAAAATAATTTATTAATTATAAAAAATTATGTCAACTTCAAAAAAATTAACCAAACATCTGGACAGTCATCGGGTCAAATACGAATTGGTGCCTCATAAAAAAGTGTACACCGCCCTGGACGTGGCGGCCACTTTAAGGGCCCGCTTGGAAGAAATCGCCAAGTCGCTGGTTATCAAGGCGGACAGGACTTATTATCTGCTGATTTTATCAGCCAATAAAAACGTCAATCTGGCCAAACTTAAGAAAGTCCTGAAAGCCAAACAGGTAATGATTCCCAAAGAAACCGAACTGGTCAGGGCCTTTAAAATCAAGCCGGGCGGCCTGACCGGTTTCGGCTCAATGCACCAGCTGCCGGTGGTGGTGGACAAGGCTTTTGAAAAAATCAACCGGGCGATTTTTTCCGGCGGCAGCCTGGTGGAGAGCATTAGAATGAAGGTCGGGGATTACATTAAGTTGGAAGAGCCAATCAAACATGCTTTTGGCGAGGTTAAAAAGATAAAGCCCAAAGCCAAAAAATCAAAAATCAAAAAAATCAAACAAACTAAAAATAAGAAATCAAAGAGCAAAAAGAAAAAATCCTAATATCTAAATTCTAATGTTTAGGATTTCGTGCTTCGGATTTCGGATTTATTCAAAACAATGCCTGGCTATAACATAAAACTGGAAAAATTTGAGGGTCCCTTGGACCTTTTATTGAAATTGATTGAAGCGGAAGAAGTGCCGATTACCGAGATTTCTCTGGCCAAAGTTACCGATCAGTTTATTGAATACGTCAACCGGTCCCAAGACCTGGATCCGGGCGAGGTGGCCGATTTTCTGGTGGTCGCCTCCAAACTGCTGCTGATTAAATCCAGAATTCTGATGCCGTCCCTGGATTTTGAAGAAGAGGCAGAGGGTTCGCTGGAGCGCCAGCTGAAAATTTACAAGGAATATTACGAAGCTTCCAAAAAAATCAAAGAACTGCTCCGCCGGAAAAATTTTATGTTCTCCCGCAACAAGGCCATTCAGGTGTTCACGCCCAAGTTCAGCCCGCCGGTTAAGTTAAGACTCAAGGATTTAGGCCTGATATTTCAGTTGATAGTCAATCGTCTGGAGCCGGTGGTCAATCTGCCCCAAGAAGTGATTAAAAAGACCATTTCCATCGGCGAGAAAATCAGGCAGATTAAAGAGATGATTCTGGAAAAAGTTTCGTTCAGTTTTAAGAACCTGTTAAGCCGCGGCGACAAAACCGAAGTGATTGTTTCGTTTCTGGCCCTACTTGAACTGGTTAAGCAGCAGTCGGTCAGGGTCAATCAAAGCGGCTTGTTCGGCGAAATTCAGGTGGATAAAAACGGGGAATGAGGAGTGACGAATTATAAATAATGAAGTATGAAGATTGATAAAAAACATCCGGAGCCGGTAGTTTCAGCTTTTATTTTCAATAATAAAAATGAATTGTTTTTAGTCAGAGGAACCAAGTGGCAGAATCAGTATTTGATACCCGGGGGACATTTAGAATACGGGGAAACGCTGGAGGATTGTTGCCGGCGGGAGGTTAAAGAAGAAACCGGTTTGCGGCTTAAAGATTTGAAATTTTTTACTTATCAAGACGGTATCAAGCCCAAAGATTATTCAAAGAAAGATATTCATTTTGTTTATTTATATTTCACCGCCAGAGCCGTTAATAATAAAGTAATTTTAGACGCCAGGGAGGGAAAGAATCATGTTTGGCTAAAAACTCAAGACGCGATTAAATTAAAAAATATCCATCAGGGAATAAAATTATTAATCAAAAAGTTAATTGAACAAGGATTTTGATATGTCCGAAAAAATAAAATCACAAATAGAAAGCATTTTGCTGGTTACGGCCAAGCCGATTTCGGTCAAGAAAATAGCGGAAGTCTTAAATATCAAGCCCAAGGAAGTTTTAAGCGAGTTAAGCGAGTTAAGCCGGGAATACAATGAAAGCAAAAGAGGCATCAGGCTGCTGGCCAACAACGATAAGGTTCAGATGGTTTCCAGTCCGGCCAATACGGATTTGGTCAAAAGTTATTTAAAGGATGAGATTACCGGCGAGCTGACCGATCCGTCTTTGGAAACTTTGACCATTATCGCTTACCGCCAGCCGATTTCCAAGGCGGAGATGGAACAAATCAGGGGCGTTAACTGCAGTTTGATTTTGCGGAATCTGATGATTCGGGGGCTGGTTGAGGCCGAGTACGATAAAGAGCGGGGAGCGACCTTATATTCCGTGACCCTGGATTTTTTGAAGTTTTTGGGCATCAATTCGGCCGGCGAACTGCCGGATTTTGAGAGATTAAACAGCGACATCAATCTGCAGAAGCTTTTGGCCCAGAATTTCAGCCAGCAGGAGGCTCGGGAGGATAAAGTGATTAAGGTTGAAGTGAATGGCGAATAGAGTTAATGATTAATAAAAGAAGATGTTGATTTCCATTCTGGCAAATTTGGTTGTTTTATACGGTTTAATCAGCTGGCCGGTAATTATGACGCAGGTGATTGACCTATCCGTTATTGACCATCAATTAAACACCCGGTTGATTGAATCGGTTTACCGGCCGGAGGCGCCTTACCGCTCCAACAGCGTTTCTTTGGGGATTAAAATTACGGCCGCTTCGGCCATCATCGCGGATAAAAAAACCAAGGCGGTTTTGTGGCAGAAGAATTCCGGCGAGACTCGGTCAATCGCCAGCATTACCAAACTAATTACCGCTCTGGTTTTTCTGGACCATAACCCGGGCTGGGACGGCGAAGTAATCATTCAAGATTCCGATTACCGCGAGGGCGGCCGGATCAGGGTTTTTTCCGGAGAAAGAATCCTGGCTAAAGATTTGTTTAACGCCATGCTGGTGGCTTCGTCCAATAATTCGGCCGTGGCTTTGGCCCGGGCCACCGGCTTTAGCCGGGAAGAATTCGTTTCTTTGATGAATAACAAGGCTTTGGAGCTGGGCATGAACGATTCGGTTTTTGTTGAGCCGACCGGTTTGGACCCCCAAAACGTTTCCACCGCCGCCGACGTTATCAGGCTGGCCGCCGCCGCTTTGGACCGTCCGGAAATCTCGGCGGCCACCAGTCAGAGTGAATACACTTTCAGCGTTTTAAACACCGACAGGACCTACACCCTGAAAAACACCGACCGGCTGTTAAACAGTTATTTGGAAATCAAAAGCGGTAAGACCGGTTATCTGGACGAAGCCGGTTATTGTCTGGTCAGCAATGTCCGCGGCCCTAACGGTCAGGAAGTTTTAGTGGCGGTTTTGGGCAGCGAATCGGAAGTAAGCCGTTTTCAGGAAGTTAAAGCCCTGGCCCAGTGGGCGTATGATAATTACATTTGGCCGATGAAATGATAAATAACAAGTGACAAATGTCAGCGGTTCGCGCGTGTTCGTGCCAGTCAGCGCTATCAGCGTTGTTCGCAAATAACGCGAACTTCTCCGCGAACAAACGCGAACCGCGAACACTTCGTTCAATATCAAGTTTACATATTTTAATTATTGAGTTATTTTAAAGATGAACCTGCCGCCCGAATTAATCACCGCCGTTTTAGCGGCCGCGCCGATTACCGAACTGCGGGCTTCCATTCCCATTGCTTTGGGCGTGTATAAAATGTCCGTTAGTCAGGCCGCCGGCTGGTCTTTGCTGGGTTCGGGCATTGCCACCTATTTGTT
>DATDUR010000054.1:0-5099 GCA_035290305.1 Patescibacteria group bacterium | reverse complement strand
GTTTTAATCAACACGCCGCCGGGCCTGGAAAACGTCGCCCAGGGCCTGCCGGTCTGGCGCGAAGCTTACTCCACGACGCAGATTGAAGAATAGAAGACAATTTTAAATTTTAAATTTAAAATTTAAAATTAAGGTAGTTTTCCCCTTCACGCCAAAGGGGTTTTTATGTTATAATTATATGGCTAAACCCCGCACCATTTTTAAGAATTTTAAAAAATGGCGCTGGGTCAACCTAACTGTTTTTTAAAATAATTATGGCTTTATTTAGTAAATCCGATGAAGGTTACCTGGGAGTGGATATAGGAACGGCCAGCATTAAGTTGGTAGAGCTTAATTCATGGCATGGCAAGCCTAAATTAGTCACTTACGGTTATGCCGATATTGTAAGCGACGTTATTCATAGCAAATCAGCGGAAGCGCAGGAAAAAATCGCGCGTTCTTTAAAGAAAGTAATTGCTCAAGCCGGGGCGAGTACTAATTTAACCTTGGCCGCTTTGCCGACTTTTTCGGTTTTTAATTCAATTATCAGTCTGCCGGCCATGTCAGTCAAAGATTTAACTTCGGCCGTTAGATGGGAAGCTAAAAAGTACGTCCCCCTGCCTTTGGAAGAAATGATTCTGGACTGGAAAATCATTGACGGCCAGCAACCCGTTGGCCCGGCGGCGGTTATCAAGCCTTTGCCCGATAAAACCAGCAAAAAGAAGAGTTTTTTAGGCCTTTTTGGTTCTAAAGGCCGTCCGGGTGAGGTAAAAAAGAAACCGGCGGCTAAAACTCAACTCCAGACGGAGAGCGACGGCAGTCTTAAAATTTTGGTAACGGCCGCGCCCAAGAATTTAGTCAGCCGGTACCTGTCCATTTTTAAGCAGGCCGGTTTAAAGCTTTTAAGCCTGGAAACCGAATCCTTTGCCCTGGCCCGCTCTTTGATCGGCAAAGACAAATCCACCGTGATGATTATTGACGTTGGTTCCGTAACTTCCGATATTTGCATCATTAATAAAGGTGTGCCGGTTTTAAACCGGAGCATTGACATCGGCGGCCTGACCATTACCAAAGCGATCGCCGGCAGCTTGAACGTTAATTTGGAAAGGGCCGAACAGTTTAAGAGGGATTTTGGCGTAAGCACGGCCGGCGGCGAGGGCATTAACAAGACCATCGCCGATTCCATTTCACCTATCATTAACGAAATCAAATACGTTTTTGACTTGTATCAGGGGCAGGGCACCCAGGCGGTTGAAAAAATAGTTTTGGCCGGCGGCTCGGCCTTTTTGCCCAACTTAACCGAGTATCTGGAAAAACTGTTTAACAAACCGGCCATCATCGGCAATCCCTGGGACAGGGTTGTTTACCCCGAGGATTTAAGGCCGGTCTTGGACGAAATCGGTCCGCGTTTGGCCGTGGCCATCGGCTTGGCCATGAGAGATATTAAATAAAATTTTCCAGCCTTGCCTTGCCGGCAGGCAGGCAATTTCCAATTTCCAATTTTCGTAATTCTTTATTTGCGCCAGAGGCGCATCCGCCTTTGGCGGACATAATTCATAATTCAAACTAATGAACGATATCAATCTTTTACCCGATGATTTAAGGGGCGAGGAGGAACGATCTGTGGCCAAATCAGAGCGCCGTCAGGGCGGTCCGGAAGCTGCCGGTTTTTACATACCTCAAAACGGCCAGGCCTCGGGAGGCCATAAGCCGGCCTCGTTGCCGCCAAAGATTGCGGCTATCCAGCAGTTAAAATCAACTCCTCTGCCAAGTGTAAGCCAGAAATCTTCAGCCATTCCGGTAACCGTCAGCAAACCGGAGCTCCAGGCGCCGCCTCGCCAGCCAAGCCCTAAAAAGGGCGGACTGTTTAAGGGGTTATTCGGCAGAAAAAATAAATCCGGCCAAGCTCAACCAGTCGCAATCCCGTCAGTCGTAAGTTCAAATGGTTTTTCCGGGAACGGTCTTGACGTTAACCTGATTCCCGAAGGCGCCCACCTTTCGCCTTTGTCTAAATTTACGCCCGGCTTTGTTTTATCAATTTTAGTCGGCGTGTTTTTACTGGCCTTGGCGTTTTTGGGAATTAATTTATATCAGCAGAAAATCAACCAGCAGCAGGAGATTTTATCGGCCAAGCTGGCGGAAGGCGAACTTCAGTACCGGCAGTTAAAAGCCAGGGAAACGGAGATTAAGCGATTTACCGAGCAGCTGGAGGCGGTGGCGGCTGTTTTGGACAGGCACGCTTACTGGTCAAACTTTTTTTATGAACTGGAGCAAATAACCCTGCCGGAAGTTTATTTTTCTTCCATTACTTTTTCTTTGGACGGCTATGTCAGCCTCTCGGCCACCAGCGACACTTATGTAAGCATCGCCAGGCAGTGGAAAGTTTATGAAAACTCGGTGGGCAAAATTTTGAAGGAGTTCGCCATTTCCGGATTAAACGGCGATCAGGATTCTGGCAAAATCAGTTTTAGCGCCAGCTTACTGCTTAGGCCGGAAGTTTATTTTATCAATTTAACCATGCCGGAGGCACAGCCGGCTTTGTCGGCGGAGGCGGGTTTGCCGACGGACCTTTTAAATCCATAGGTTTACGCCAATATTTTAAATTATGGCAGGCAAAAAAAACAATTCTAAATCGCGTCAGTTAACCGTTTTCGTTAACAAGTTTTATAAAATCATCAACCTGATTTTAGTGGCGGCGGCGGTGTTTATCGGCTACCTCTATTTAATTCAGCCCAAAGTGGCCGAAATTAAAGAATCCATCAATTCATTTTTACCGCAGAAGCAGGAGGAATTCGCCACGCTTGAAGAATACGGTAAGCAGTTAAGCGCCCTGGAGGAGCAACTGTCCGGTTATTTAGGTAGCAACCAGGAAGGTTTAAATCGTTTACGGGAAATTTTGCCGACCGAATCAGACCTGCCGGAATTGTTGTTGCAGTTGGACAAGCTGGTTATCAGAAGCGGTTTCAGTTTTTCTTCCATCGGTTTTTCCGAGTCGGAAGCGATAACCAGTCAGAATAACGAGGAAGCCAATTTATTGCCGGCGGATAATCTTTTGTCCAAGCTGAAAATCGTTAACATTACTTTAACCGCCGACGGCGGCGGCTACGAAGAATTCTTAAAATTAGTCGCCAATATTGAGAGTCATGTCAGAATTTTGGATTTGGTTTCGGCCAGTTTCACCCTGCCCGAAGCTTCGGCCGGCGGCATCCAGGGGACTTACTCGTTGCAATTGAGAACTTATTATTTACCAAACGAAGAGTTATGAAGCGGTCAAAACAGATAAAATTTTTAATCATAACCTTGCTGGTTGCCTCGACCGTCATTTTCTTTTTTAGCTGGGGTCTGGAAAAAGCCAGCCGCCCCCAAGAACCCCAGGCAATTTCCAATTTAATCAAGTATTCCATTTCCTTAAGAGAAGTTAACTCTTTGTTGAATTCCGACCAGTTTGATTTCTTTAGCCGGGATGATTTTAAAATGTTAAAAGCTTTTGTGACCCTGCCGATTCAGATAGGGTTGGTGGGCAACGGCAATCCGTTTCAGAGCGGGGCCGCCGCGGCCGAAGTGTTAATTAATCCCTTTTAGGCAATATGTTGGAAACCGTTCAACAAATTTTAGACGATTTGCTCAAAGCCGGGGAGCTTAGTCAGGAAAAACATCGGCAATACTCGGCCTTGAACTGCCAGAATTTCAACGAGCTGTTGCGGGTTTTGGAAAAAGACGGCGCCCTGACCGAGGAAGCTCTGGCCCAGGCCAAGAGTAAGGCTTTAAACCTCCCTTACATCAATCTGGAAGGCAAAGACATCTCTCTGGAGGTTTTAAAACTTCTGCCCCAGGATTTGGCGGAAAATTACCAGATGCTGATTTTTGATAAAGCCGGCAACGAAATCAGCGTCGGTCTGATTAACCCCTTGAATTACAAGGCGGTTGAAGCGATTGAGTTTTTGGCCCGCAAGAAAAATTACCGGATAAAGTATTTCATTATTTCCGCGGCCAGTTTTAAGTATATTTACAGGGAGTACGAAAATATCAGGGAACAGGTGGGGGAGGCTCTGGATTTTGCCGAGGAAAAATTCGCTCCCAAAGAAGAGGAGGCGGTAAGCGAAAAAGTAACCAAACTGGATGAAATAGTTAAAACGGCTCCGGTTTCCAAGATTGTCTCGGTTATTTTAAGGCATGCCATTGAAGGCGGCGCTTCCGACATCCACATTGAGCCCCAGGGAGACAAAAGCCGCATCCGTTTCCGCATTGACGGCATTTTACACACCTCCATCGTTTTGCCGATTTACGTGCATGCCGCTTTAATTTCCCGGGTTAAAGTCATCTCCAATTTAAAGATAGACGAGACCCGCGTTCCCCAAGATGGCCGCATCCGGCTTAACATCAGCGGCCAGGATGTTGACTTCCGCGTTTCCATCATTCCGTTGATTAACCAGGAAAAAGTGGTGATGCGTATTTTGCGCTCTCCGGAAAAAGCTCCCAGCTTTGAAGACCTGGGCTTTATGGGCCGCCACTTGGTTTTAATGGAGAATGATTTAAAAAAACCCAACGGCATGTATTTGGTGACCGGCCCGACCGGTTCCGGCAAATCCACCACCTTGTTTGCCGCCTTGTCTAAATTAAACAGCGATAAGGTTAATATCAGCACTTTGGAAGATCCGGTTGAATACCACATTGAAGGCGTCAATCAGTCCCAGGTCAGAAACGAAGTGGGTTTTACTTTCGCTTCCGGCTTAAGGTCGCTCCTTCGGCAAGACCCGGACATTATGATGGTCGGCGAGATTCGCGACCAGGAAACGGCCAAACTGGCCATCCACGCCGCTTTAACCGGACATTTTGTTTTATCCACCCTGCACACCAACGACGCTTCGGGCTCCATCCCCAGGCTGATGGATATGGGCGCCGAGCCGTTTCTTTTGGCCTCAACTCTTAATTTGATTCTGGCCCAGCGTTTGGTCAGGAAAATCTGTCCGGACTGCAAAACCAAAGCTGAACTGATGCCCGATAACCGGCGGGAAATAGAAGCCTCGCTGGCCGATTTGCTGGCGGAAAGTTTTTATCAGGGGGTTAAAGAAAATAAAGACATGACGGTTTATAAAGGCAAAGGCTGCGTTAAGTGCGGC
>DATDUR010000053.1:0-2999 GCA_035290305.1 Patescibacteria group bacterium | reverse complement strand
CCGTGGATTAAACTGCCGATGGTGGTGCCGGCTCTGACGTACAAAACTCCCGTGCCCTTGGGCCCGTAAATCTTGCTGCCGTTAATGGTCATCAAATCAACGCCCAGTTCGTCAACTTTGAGTTCAAAAAAACCGGCCGCCTGACAGGCGTCGGTATGATAAAGAATGTTTTTGTTTGCTTGTTTGACAATCTGACCGATTTCTTTAACCGGCTGAATGGCGCCGATTTCGTTGTTGGCGTACATGACGGAAACCAAAATCGTCTCCTCTCTTAAAGCCCGCTTCAATTCGTCCAGCTTGACTAGGCCGTCTTTATCAACCGGCAGATAAGCCACTTCAAAACCCTGGGTCTCCAAAAACTCGCAGGCGTGCAAAACGGCGTGATGTTCAATTACTGAAGTGACGATGTGTTTGCCTCTGGACTGGTTGGCCAAAGCCGCGCCGATAATGGCGTGGTTGTCCGATTCGGTGCCCGAGCCCTCAAAAATAATTTCCGCGGGCTGGCAGCCGAAAATAGTTGCCACTTTTTGCCGCGCCTGTTCAACGGCCGCCTTGGCCTCTCGTCCCTTACCGTATAAAGACGAGGGATTGCCAAATTGCTTTGACCAGAAAGGCGCCATCGCCTCCACCACCCGGCTGTCAACGTAAGTGGTGGCGGCATGGTCCAAATATATTAAAGGCTTTGACATAAATTCTTAATTTTGAGGCCAAAGCTTTTGCTCATTGTCATCGTAAACCTCAATCGCGCCGGTGGGACAGCTTTTGGCGGTCATTAAAACCTGCTCAAGCTCCAGGCCCTCGCTGGTTTTAACCATGGATTTGCCTTCGGCGTCAATTTCAAACACCTCCGGCATTAAAGCCACGCAGGTGCCGCAGCCCAGACATTTATCTTTATTGATTTTGATTTTCATATATTTCAGCTTTGATTATTAACATCTTAACATTTGCCTAAATTTTATCAAGCTTCAACGTGCCTTCGGGCTAGTTTTTTTATTAAGGGGTGTTTATCCGCGATTTATCCGTGATAAAAACTATAACGAAGTAAAATCACTATTAGAAATTCCTAAACCGAAATTCCGCATCAGGTTGTAAGCGTCCGTGCCATTGCCCAAATAATATCTTTTGCCGTCGGTCGGATTGACGTACCAGGCCTCGCCGCGCGCCTGAACCTGTAAAAATATCTTGCCCTGATGCAGGCCGGCAAAGCTTTGGTCGTAATCTAACCCTGCTCCAGTCGCCAAAGGCGAATGGCCGCTTACTATTTCCAGCCGGTCGTCAAAACCATCGTTATCGGTATCGGCTTTTTGATAATCGGTGCTCAGGGCTTTTTCCAGATTGTCTTTCAGGCCGTCGTTGTCGCTGTCGCTGCCGGAAATCTCGGCCAGACCAATCGGAATTTTGGCCAAATCAACATTGGTAATGCCGATGCCCTGCTCCCTCATAATCCGGTAAGCGTCCTCGCCGTTTTGCAGATAATACATGGAGTTGACTGCGGGATGAACATAATAAGCCTCGCCGTGATTTTCCACTTCCAAAATAATCCGGCCTTTAAGACGGCGGTATAAACCGGAATTGTTGACCAGCTGATAATCAACGGCCGAAATCGCTCCGGCTGTCGGTTGTTCCGGCACTTCCGGCACGCTTAAATTTTCCGCCGGAGCGGGCTCAATAACATTTATAACCGGTTCATTATCCGGCGGTTCAATGATTGCCTGTTCGGCCGGCGGCTCCGGAATTTGCTGAACCGCCTCTTGTTGCTGTTCAAACAGCAGTTCCTCGTCCGGGTCCAGAGGCAGATTTTCTTCCGGAGCCGGAGCGGTGGTGGTAGCGCCGGTGGACGGAAACTCCCCGGCCGGGCCGCTGTAAATCACTTCCTGGTCCGGCTCGGTCCCGGGAATAGCCGGAAACTCCCCGGCCGGCTCGGCCCAAACCGTCAAAGGCAATAATAAAATAAAGGCGATGATTAAAAATTTAATTTTTCTCATATGCCTTTATTTTAACAGGAAGCTTAAAGGATTAAAAGACTTAAAAACTCCTGAAAACGTCCTAAAAACGGGAGATTAAGGCCGTCTCCCTGGCAAGGGCTTGACAAAAAAACTCTTTTGCCCTATAATGAGGCCACTAATTATTAAGAATTTTGCTTGACTTGATTATTTTAGCGCCAACTTGAACAGTAAAAATAATTTTTTTACCGAAGTTGCCAGCGATAAATGTAGAGTCCAGTCAAAATCAGTAAGGTCAAAACAATGGATAACAGAGGCAACTTTGGTTCCAGGCCGATGGTTCAAGGTAATTGGACCTGCTCCGGTTGCGGAGCGGAAATTACCGAACTGCCTTTTGAGCCCGATGGTGACAGACCGGTTTATTGCCGGGACTGCTACAAGCCCAAAAGGAACAACAACAGCAGGCCGAATAACAGGTACTAAAGAATTTAAAAACACCCTGAAGTAGAATTTACATTCACTTCAGGGTGTTTTTTAATAATGAAAACATTATTTTATAATTTTTAATCTGGTTAGCATTAATTTAAAACCGCCGTGACCGAACTGTAATTCTTTGGAACCGCGGGTAATTTTGGAAATGCTAATCCCCAGGGCTTTCTTTATGTCCCGCTGGGGTACTTTTTGGGCCAGCATTTTAACCAGTTGCCAGCGTTCGGCAATGGAAGCCAGTTCCTGCGGCGTCAAAATGTCCTTGAGTAATTTTTCAGCCTCCTGCTCCGATTTTAGAACGCTAAAAAGCCCAAAAAGCTCCTGATAAGAATGGTGAAAAGTAGGTTTTTTCATTGTGGATAACTTTGTATTGACGTACCGGTACATCAATGTTAACATAGATTCAGCTTCTATTCAAGTCTATTATAGAATATGAATTTAATCAATACTAAATATATTATCTGGCTAAATAAGCTTAAGTAATTGAGCGGATTTTCTATATATTTATAAAATCTGCTCAATCGAGCAGTTTTTAATTTATCTCTATATTTATGAAAGTTAAAATAT
>DATDUR010000052.1:0-15270 GCA_035290305.1 Patescibacteria group bacterium | reverse complement strand
TTTAAACGCCAAATTTGACATCAACAACGGCCGGGTGGACCAATTCCAAGGCAGCCAAGACGGCCGCCAGTTAAGCTTGGAAAAGTCTTATCAAAAAATCGCCCAAGACTGGCTGACCGACGGACTGCTGAAAATTGAACTGACGGTTACCCAGGAGAAAGCCGATATTAAAACCGGCGACGTCAACGACTTGGGCATTAAAGAAATTATCGGCACCGGCCATTCCAATTTTGCCGGCAGTCCGCAAAACCGCCGGCATAACATTGCCGTCGGCGCCAAAACTTTAAACGGCCTCCTGATTAAGCCGGGCGAAACTTTTTCTTTAATCAAGGCTTTGGGAGAAATCAACGCCGCCGCCGGCTACAAGCCGGAGTTGGTGATAAAGGGCGACCGGACCATTCCCGAATACGGCGGCGGCTTGTGCCAGATCGGCACCACCGCCTTTAGAAGCGCCCTGGCCAGCGGCCTGGAAATAGTGGAACGGCGCAATCATTCTTACCGGGTGGTCTATTACGAGCCGGCCGGCACCGACGCCACCATTTACGACCCTTATCCGGATTTTAAATTTAAAAATGACACCGAGTTTTACATCCTCATTCAAACGCGCCTTGAGGGCGATGATTTATATTTTGATTTCTGGGGCACCGAGGACGGACGCCTGGCAACCCAAACTGAACCCGTCATCTATAACATCAAATCGCCCGGGGGAACCATTTACATTGAAACCGAGGAATTAAAGCCCGGGGAAAAAAACTGCATTGAACGAGCCCACAACGGCGCCGACGCCTATTTTGACTACAAAGTAACTTACGGCGACGGCACCCTGCGGGAGGAAAGGTTTAACAGCCACTACATTCCCTGGCCGGCCAGATGCCTGATTGGCCTTGACCCGAATAAACCAACGGCCACTTCCACGCCGGAGATTGTTGAATAAAAAAACCGCCCCTGAATACTGCGCCCAAGAAAATTATTGCTAGCACGTATCGAGCGATTCTAAAAGAAAAGCCGGATAATTATGCTAACAATAATCCCCATGCTTGTCGTGGACGCAGAAGCCAAAGGCGGTCAATCCAAAAATTTTTATTTAAAGAACAAGAAAGTATAACACATTAAAAATTTTTGTCAAGACCTTGTTTCCAGACCGTTAATTTAGATTAAATTGGCCCAAAAAAGCCTGTCCGACCGGGCCAAAATTGACATTCCCGCCCCTTTTACCTATACTATTACCAATTATAAAAGCTAAATTATAAAACCTTATGGGATTACCATCCAAGAAAAGAACCAAGTCGTCCAAAAGAAGGCGGGCCTCTCATTTCGCCCTAAAAACAGGCTCGGTTAAACTTTGCGCCAACTGCCAAACTCCGGTTAAAAGCCATACCGCCTGCGCCAACTGCGGCCACTACAAAGGCCGTCAGGTTTTAAAGGTAAAATCGGCTTTGGATAAAAAGAAAAAGAAGACTTAACACTTAACGCCTTATGTCCAACCGGCATTTAGCCAGAACTTTGGTCTTGCAAAGCCTGTTCCAGTGGGATTTCAACGATAAATCCGAAAACGTTCAGAAGATTCTGGAATACAATAAAGAAGAATTTGCTCCCGATTTTGACGACCAGGAATTTTCCCGGGATCTTTTGGCGGGCGTGGTTAAAAAAGTTCAAGAATTGGACCGGTTAATCACCAAATACGCTCCGGAGTGGCCGTTGGAACAAATAACCACCGTGGATAGAAACGTTTTGAGAATCGGCATCTTTGAACTTAAATACGATCCCGCCATTCCGCCCAAAGTGGCCATTAACGAAGCCATTGAAGTGGCCAAAAAATACGGCGGCGAATCTTCCGGCAAATTCGTCAACGGCGTTTTGGGCAGCGTCTATAAAGACATGCAGGCGGCAGGCGAAAAAAAAGAATGCGAAACCGAACCGGCCCAGGAATTTTCGGCCGGCGGCGTGGTTTATAAAAAAGAAGGGGCGGAATACAAATTCGCCCTGATCTTGGACGCCTACGACAAATGGACTTTCCCCAAGGGACACATTGAACCAGGCGAGGATAAAGAAAAAGCCGCCTTAAGGGAGGTCGGCGAGGAAACCGGCCTCACCCGGGCTAAAAGTTGCGGCTACCTGGGTAGCATTGACATTAAAGTCAAGGAACCCAACAAAGCGCCGGTGCCCAAAACCGTCTATTATTATCTAATGGAAACCGCCGACCAAGAATTAAAAATTACCAAGGAACCGGAAGTCAAAGACGCCAAATGGGCGGATAAAGAAGAGGCTTTAAAAATCATCAGCTATGAGAATGCTTTGGAAATCTTCAAGGCGGCTTTAAAAAAACTTTCCGCCGAAGGCGCCGTGCCCGACGGCAGGCGGGGATCAGCCTCTGGCTGAAAACATTAATAATTGAGAAGTTTGAAATTAGAGGATGGAAATCCTTCTCTCATCTAATTTCCAACTTCCGAATTTTATCTATGAAAAACTTTAAAAATCTGGAAAAAAACCTGGGCGTAAAATTCAACAACCAGGACTTGTTAAAGATGGCCGTCGTCCATCGCTCCTACTTAAACGAACACAAAAACTTTGAACTGGACCATAATGAACGCCTGGAATTTTTGGGCGACGCCGTTTTGGAACTTATTACCACGGAATATCTTTACAAAAATTATCCGCATCCCGAAGGCGACCTGACCAACTGGCGAGCCAGCCTGGTTAACGCCAAAATGCTGGCCGAAGTTTCGGCCAGGCTGAAAATAGAGGAGTTCATGTACTTAAGCAAGGGCGAACAGCAAGACACCAATCCCAAAGCCAGAAATTACATCCTGGCCAACGCCGTGGAAGCCCTGATCGGGGCGATTTATCTGGACCAGGGCATTGAGGCGGCTAAAAAATTCATCAATGAACATATTTTAAGCCAGTTGCCCTATATTCTGGCCAATCATCTGTATTTGGACCCGAAAAGCAAATTCCAGGAACGGGCCCAGGAAAACCGCAGTGTCACCCCGACTTACAAAGTTCTGGAAGAAACCGGCCCCGACCATAACAAATATTTTAAAATCGGGGTTTATCTGGAGCAGGAACTGGTCGCCGAAGGCGAAGGCACCTCTAAACAGGAAGCTCAGGTGAACGCCGCTGAAAAAGCCCTGGAAAACAAAGGCTGGTAAAACGAGGGTTGACCCGAAAAAACAAAAGGGCTATACTAATTGAAATGCCCGAATACTTGCGCATAATTAGGTTAAGAAAATCCGACTGCCGATTCGGCGGCCAGGGATGGTATTTCCCAAATTAATTAATCCCGCTTCCGGGATTATTTTTTTTATCAAAATTTTTAATTAATTAAACAATATGACCAAAAAGTTTAAACATAAGGACATAGTTTCCATCCAAGATTTAACCAAGGAGGAAATTATCTACCTCCTAAAACTGACTGAAAAAATAAAAAAACTAAAAAATAAAGACGGTTTACTTAAAGGTAAGGTAATGGCCAGTCTATTTTTTGAACCGTCAACCAGAACAAAATTCTCTTTTGAATCGGCTATGAAGCATCTGGGCGGAGATGTGCTAAGTTTTGAGAATATGGAAACCACTTCCGTCACCAAGGGAGAAAGTCTGTACGACACCATTAAAATGATGGAAAGATACGCCGATGTCATAGTCATCAGACATAATCTGGAGGGTGCGGCCCGCTTTACGGCCGAGGCGACCGAACGGCCGGTAATTAACGCCGGCGACGGCGCCAATCAGCATCCCACTCAAACGCTTTTGGATCTCTTTACCATCCAGGAGTGCCAAAAAAAATTAAATAACCTGACCATCGCCATGGTCGGCGACCTTAAATACGGCCGGACCGTCCATTCCCTGACCCAGGCCATGACCCATTTTAAAAGCAAATTTTATTTTGTCTCGCCCGCCAGCTTAAAAATGCCCGAGGCCATTAAGGAAGAACTAAAAGAAAAGAAAATCCAGTTCAGCGAACTGGAAAGTTTTGACCGGATTTTAAATAAAGTGGACATCCTCTACATGACCCGCATCCAAAAAGAACGTTTTGCCGATCCGCTGGATTACGAAAAGGTCAAAAACGCCTTTATCCTCAAAGCCGGGGATTTAACCAAGGCCAAACCCAACCTTAAAGTTCTTCATCCCCTGCCCCGAGTCAATGAAATTGAAAAAAAGGTGGACGAAACCAAATACGCCTACTATTTCCAGCAGGCCCAAAACGGCCTTTATCTAAGGCAGGCGCTGTTGTCGCTGTTATTAAATAAAATCTCTTAACCATATGGAAAAAACATTAAAAGTCTTGGCCATAAAAAACGGCACGGTTATTGACCACATCCCGGCCGGCAAGGCCCTAAGAATAATCAACATCTTGAAACTGCAAAATTTTGAAGAAGTCATTACCATCGGCAAGAATCTGCCCAGTAAAACTCACGGCAAAAAAGACCTTATCAAAATTGAAAACCTGGAGCTCAACTCCGGCCAGGTCAACCAGGTGGCCCTAATAGCGCCACTGGCCAAAATCAACATCATTAAAAACTATCAGGTGATAAAAAAATTCAAGGTGGCCGTCCCCGATATCCTGACTGACATTATTACCTGCCCTAATCCCAAATGCATTACCAATAAAGAACAGGGTGGCACTAAATTCCTGACGATTTTTAAGAATAATAAATTTCAGCTGAAATGCCATCATTGTGAAAGACTGTTCAGTCAGGAAGAAATTTATGACTATCTGGCTTAACCAAACTCAAAAATTGCTCCGGCAAAATAACTGGCCTCAAGCCAAAAGATTTTTAGCTAAAAAGGGGCTTGAACTATTGCCCTGTCTGATTGACTCCCACGTTCATTTCCGCACGCCGGGTTCTGAATATAAAGAGAACTGGCGCAGCGCCGCCCGGGCCATGCTGAACGGCGGCATTCCGGCGGTTATTGACATGCCCAACAATTCGCCGTCCATTGTCGATAAAAAAACTCTCAATCAAAAAATAAAACTGATTAACCGACAACTTGCCTTGCCGATAAAATATTTTCTTTATCTGGGCGCCACTACCGCCAAGCTGCCCGATAAAAA
This sequence comes from Patescibacteria group bacterium, assembly GCA_035290305.1. Taxonomy (GTDB): domain Bacteria; phylum Patescibacteriota; class Patescibacteriia; order UBA1558; family UBA10009; genus DATDUR01. The sequence continues at coordinate 10,217 of DATDUR010000052.1, read as the reverse complement.
TTTAAAAAATAAAGTGGCGGGGCTCAAGGTTTATGTCGGATCCAGCACCGGCAATCTGCTGGTGGACAAAGCCGAGCAACTGGAAAAAATATTCAAAGCCTGGCCGGGACTGCTGGCTTTTCATGCCGAAGACGAAGAACTGATCAAAGTTAGGGAGAAAAAATTCCGTCGGCTCAAAGGAGCCGTTAAACACTCCGAAATCAGAAATAATGAAGTAGCCGTCCGCACCCTGAAAAAAATCATCGCTCTGGCTCAAAAATACAACCGCCGGGTCTATATCTGCCATGTTTCCACGGCCAAAGAAATCAAAATTATCAAAAAAGCCAAGGCGCGGGGGCTGAAAATTTATGCCGAGGTCACGCCTCATCATTTATTTTTAAATACCGACGACTATAAAAAATGGAAAAATTTTATCAAGGTCAACCCGCCGGTTAGAACTAAAAAAGATAATCAGGCGCTTTGGCGCGCCCTAGCAGACGGCACCATTGACGTTTTGGCCACCGATCACGCGCCTCATCTGCCAAAAGAAAAAAAACAAGCTTACGCCAAAGCGCCCTCGGGCATTCCAGAAATCGACACGGTCTTGCCGCTAATGCTTAACGCGGTTAAAAATAAAAGAATTACCCTAAAAAAATTAATTAAACTGATGCATAATAATCCGATAAAAATCTTCCGCCTCAAAGGTCTGAAAAAATACGGCACCATTGTTGATTTAAACTTAAGGAAAAAAGTTTTAAAAAAAAATTTAAAAACCAAATGCGGCTGGACGCCTTATGAAGGGCGGGAATTAACCGGCTGGCCGGTGGCTACGATTCTTAATAATAAAATTTATAAAATAAACAATAAATAAAAAAATCCATGAAAAAAAATTTGCTTTCTCTGGCCGAACTTAAGCCGGCAGAACTCAAAACCCTACTAAACATGACCAAGCGGATCAAAGAAAAACAACAACAGGGGCTGGAACAGAATTATCTCAAAAACAAAACCCTGCTGATGTTTTTTGAAAAACCTTCCCTAAGAACCCGGGTCAGTTTTGAAGTAGGCATGACCCAGCTGGGCGGCCACGCCATTTATTATAACATCTCCACCGGACCTTTGGGCAAAAAAGAATCGATTGAAGACACCGGCAAGGTGGTTTCGCGCTACTGCGATCTGGTCATGGCCCGGCTGAAAACTTTTGAGGATACCAAAAAACTGGCGGCCAATTGCACGGTGCCGGTTATTGACGCCCTCTCCGACAAACATCATCCCTGCCAGATAATCTGCGACCTCTTTACCGTTCAGGAAAAGAAAGGCGAAGATTTAGCCGGCAAAATCCTGACTTATCTGGGCGACGCGGAAAACAACGTGACTTATTCACTGATACACGGCGCAGCGCTCTTGGGTATGCATATGAAAATCGGCTGTCCCGACAACGACAAACTCAAGCCGCTCAAAGAAGTGCTTGGGGAAGCTAATAAAATCAACCGGCAGACTGGCGGTTCGCTAAAAATAATTCATAACGCCAAAGAAGCGGCGGCCGGCGCGGACGTTATCTACACCGATTCCTGGATGAGCTATCACATACCGGAAGACGAAAAAGAAGAACGTCTTAAACTGTTAAAACCTTTTCAGGTTAATAATGAGGTGATGGCCAACGCCAAAGCCGATGCCGTCTTTATGAACTGTCTGCCGGCACTACGAGGTTTTGAACAAACCGCGGAAGTTATTGACGGTCCCCAAAGCATTGTCTTTGACCAGGCCGAAAACCGTCTGCATTCCGAAAAGGCCATCATGCTTTGGCTTTTGGGCATTAACATCTAAAACATGACCGTCAATTTAAACACCGCTATCGCCGGCCTTAAACTGAATAATCCCCTGTTTAACGCTTCCGGCCCCAAGTGCACCACCTTAAGTCAACTGGAAGCTTTGGGCGAGTCGGCCGCCGGGGCCAATGAAGTTTCCTGCGGCAAGCCGCAGGAAAGTCTAAGATATTATAAAATTGATAAACCCCTGTAATGACCGCGGACTTAAACGTTACCATTAACGGACTTAACTTAAAAAACCCGACCATTCTGGCTTCGGGCATTTTAGGGGTCACCAAAGCTTCTTTAAAAAACGTGGTTAATAACGGCGCCGGCGCCGTGACTACCAAATCCATTTCCGCCTTGCCCAGGCAGGGCCACCCGGCGCCGATTATCATTACTTATGAAGCGGGCATGCTCAATGCCGTGGGCTATTCCAATCCCGGCGCCCAAAAAGCCAAAGAGGAATTCCAAAACGCCCAAACAGTCGGCGCGCCGGTCATCGCCAGCGTCATCGGCCAATCCATTGAAGATTTTCAAGCGGTGGTGGAACAAATCAAGGACTGCGGTTTTGCGGCCATGGAAATTCCCCTGTCCTGCCCGCATACGCCCGGCTTCGGTTCCCTGGGCGGACAGCATACGCCGCAAATGGCCGCGGCCATCACCGCCGCCGTTAAAAAACTGACCGGCCTGCCCATCTGGATAAAGATTTCCCCAACCCATCAAAATAATCTAAAAGTCGCTCAAGCGGCCGAAGCGGCCGGCGCCGACGCCATTGTCGCCGGCAATTCCATGGGCCCGGGCATGATTATTGACATTGAAACCGCCAAGCCGATTTTGGGCTTTAAAATGGGCGGCGTTTCCGGCGCGGCCTTGCGGCCGATTGCCGTCCGCTGCGTTTATGATTTGTATCAAACGGTTAAAATTCCGATTATCGGCTGCGGCGGCGTCGCCTCCGGCCGGGATTTGATTGAAATGATGATGGCCGGCGCCCAAGCCGTAGCTTTGGGCACGGCGGTCTTTATTGGCGGAGCTTCCGTTTTTAATAAAATCACCCGGGAGGCCGCCGGCTGGCTCGAAGAAAACAATTATAAAAAAATAACCGAGGTCATCGGCCTGGCTCACTAATAAATTATGTCAATTAAAAATCCGGCGCAACCAACCATCGTTAAAATCAAAAAAATTATTGACGAAGCCCCCGGCTACAAAACTTTTGTTTTTGAGTATCCTCTTGCGGGCCGACCCGGGCAGTATCTGATGCTCTGGCTACCCGGCGTGGATTTAAAGCCCTTTTCCATCGCCTGGCAAACTCAAAGCGAATTCGCCCTCGCCGTTTTAAAAAGAGGCGAATTTACCGCTAAATTATTTGCCGCTAAAGCCGGCGACCGGTTGGGATTTTTAGGACCTTTGGGCACTTATTACAATTTTAAAAATAAGAAAAAAATTCTGCTGATTGGCGGCGGTTGCGGCACGCCCTCGGTGGTTTTTCTGGCCCAGGCCGCCCGCGAACAAGGTCTGGAAGTGGATTTTATCCTGGCGGCCAGAATCGCCGAAGAAATAATTTTTGAACGATTTTTGGCCGACAAAGGGGTTAAGGTTTTTCACCGCTTTCAAAATCAAAAATATGAACATGTCTGGGATTTAATTGAAGATAAAATCAAAGCGGAGCCATATGACGGCCTCTACGCCTGCGGCCCGGAACTGCTTTTAAAAAGGTTGGTTGATTTAACCTTAAATAAAAATATCTTCTGCCAGATTTCCATGGAACGCTACATGAAATGCGGCCTTGGCGTCTGCGGCAAATGTTGCGTGGACCCAATCGGCCTGTGTTTGTGCCAGGCCGGGCCGGTAGTTACCAATCAGCTGGCCAATCAAATAACCGAATTCGGCCAATACTACCGCGACGCCTCCGGCCAAAAAATTTATTTTGATGACAAACGGCAAAAAGCGGACAGTTGCAAAATCTAACTAACCAGCTAACTTATGCAAAATTACAAACAACAATTCATTGACTTTCTGATTGCCAATCAGGCTCTGCAGTTCGGCGATTTTACCCTAAAAAGCGGACGGCCGTCCCCTTACTTCATCAACACCGGCGTTTTTGCCACCGGCCGGGCCATTGCCCGCTTGGGTTATTTTTACGCCGCTTTGATTAAAGAAGAATTCGGGGATGATTTTGACGTTATTTTCGGACCGGCCTACAAAGGCATTTCTCTGGCCGTGGCCGCCGTAATTGCCCTGCACCATGATTTCGGGCTGGATAAATTTTATACTTTCAACAGAAAAGAGATAAAAGACCACGCCGACAAAAAAATCACCGTGGGCCACCAATTGGCCGACGGCGACAGACTGATTATGATTGACGACGTCACTACCGACGGCGCCACCAAGTTTGAAACCGTGGAACTGATCAACAAACTGGCCAAAGTTGAATATAAAGGGCTGGTGGTGGCCGTCAACCGCCAGGAAAAAACCGCCGAGGGTCTGGACGCTTTTAAAAACATTGAAGACAAGCTGGGTTTTCCGGTTAAAGCCATTGTTTCCATTAATGAAATTCTGGAATATCTGACGGATAAGAAAATGGACGGCTCGCCTCGAAAAGCTGAAGGCGAAGCGGGCTCGCCTCAAGAAGCTGAAGGCGAAGCGGGCCGGGTTTATCTGACTAAAAACAAAGCCGCGGAAATTAAAGAATATTTAAAACAATACGGAATTTAACCAAAATTAATGTTAAGTTTAGCCGACGGTTTTAAACCGTCGGCTATACAAAAACTATGGATTACCAACAACGCTCACAATCAACCGCCAACCCGACGGCCAAACGGCTGTTTAAGCTGATGGCCGAAAAACAGACCAATCTTTGCCTGGCGGCGGACTTAACGGACTTTAATGGCTTAACGGACTTAATTGACAAAATCGGCGGTCAAATCTGCGTTCTCAAAACCCATATTGACATAATTTCCAACCTGCCGGATAATTTTGCCGAAAAACTGGATGAGCTCAAAAATAAGCATGACTTTTTGATTTTTGAAGACCGCAAGTTTGCCGACATCGGCCACACGGTTAAAAATCAATACGCCCAAGGTTTGTATAAAATCGCGGACTGGGCCGACATCATTAACGCCCACATCATTCCCGGGCCCGGCATTATTGAAGGTCTGGCCGAAATCGGCCTGCCCAAAGGCCGCGGCCTGTTGCTCTTGGCCGAAATGAGCTCGGCCGGCAATCTGGCTACCGGCGACTACACCCAAAAAGCCGTGGAACTGGCCGGACAATACGACGATTTCGTCATCGGCTTTATCGCTCAACATAAACTGACTGATGATGATAAATTCATCACCATGACGCCGGGCGTCAAACTGGCCGAAGGCGCCGACAATCTGAAACAGCAATATAACGCTCCGGAAAAAGTGATAAAAAACGGCTCCGACGTCATTATTGTCGGCCGGGGCATTTACGAAGCGGCTGAACCGGAAAAAGAGGCTGAAAAATACCGACAAATCGGCTGGCAGGCTTATGTAAATCTTTAGAAAATGCTATAATATGCGAGTAAGTTGGCGGACTAACTATCCGCTTTTATAAATCTTAATGCCTTATGTATTTATCCAAGCTGGAAATTCAGGGCTTTAAATCTTTTGCCGAAAAGACGGTTTTGGAATTCAACCAAGAACTCACGGCCATTGTCGGCCCGAACGGCAGCGGCAAGTCCAACACGGCCGACGCCGTCCGCTGGGTTTTGGGCGAACAAAGTATGAAGACCCTGCGCGGCAAAAAAACCCAGGACGTCATCTTTTCCGGCTCCAGCAAAAAAGCTAGCTTAGGGTTTGCCGAAGTTAATCTGTATCTGGACAATACCGACGGCAGCGCTCCCCTGGATTACCGCGAAATCGTCATTACCAGAAGAATTTATAGAAACGGCGAAAGCGAATACCTGATGAACAAAAACAAAGTCCGGCTGACCGACGTCCAGCTGATGCTGGCCAAATCCAACTTCGGCCAAAGAAGCTATTCCATCATCGGCCAGGGTATGATTGACTCGGTGTTGACTTCCTCGCCAGCCGAAAGAAAAGAACTCTTTGACGAGGCCACCGGCGTGCGCCAGTATCAAATCAAAAAAGACCAGGCGGTTTTAAAACTGGAACGAAGCCGGGAAAACCTGGTCCAGTCCGAACAGCTTATCCAGGAAATCGAACCCCGCTTGCGCTCGCTCAACCGCCAGGTCAAAAGGCTGGAAAGAAAAGAAGAAATAGAAAATTCCCTTAACCAACTGCAGACGGAATATTACAGCCGGCTCAAAGGCGAGTTAAAAAACAAGCTGGCGGGCTTAAACGACGAACTTAACGATTTGAATAAAGAAAAACAACGGCTGGAAACGGACATCGTCCGATTGGAAAAGGCCATTGACGCCGAACAAATCGGCGATACCGAGGCCGGGGCTTTTGCCAGGCTGCAAAGCGAGTCTCAAAATTTAACCGCCGAAAAAAACCGCCTGACCGGCGAACTGGCTTTGATTAACGGCAAAATAGATTTGGATTTAACCAAAGCCGGCAAAATGGATTTGGTCTGGCTGAAAAATAAATTGCGGGAAGTGAACGAAGAATTGCTCCAAACCGAAACCAGGCTTAAACAACAGCTGACGGACGAGGAAAAAATCACCAAGTTGCTGGAAATTAAACAACTCGAACAAAAAGAAGTCTTGGACGAATTCAAAACATTGCGGGAAAAACTCGACGCCGCGCAAAAAAATCTGTCACAAACCGAAAAAGTCTCCCTGGCTCATCTCAAAGAAAAAATCAAAAATCTTTACAACGGCCAGCGGGATTTTGTGGAAGATTTCGCCAGGGCGCAAAACCAAGACGACCTTGACCGGCTCAAGAAAAAAGCCGGCCGGCTCTTGGAAGAAATCAAAGATTTAAGCGCCAAAATGGAAGAAGCCGCCGGGCAGACCGACCAAGACATTTTCGCTTTGCGGGAAAAGCTTAACGATTTTCTGACCACCAAAGATTCCTTGGTCAACGAAGTTCAAGATTTAAAATTGGCTATGGAGCTGGCCCGGCAAAAAACCGAATCCCTGGAACGGGAAAAGGCCAAATTGAGCCAGGAACAGGCCAAACTGAAAAATGAACTGGGCTCTTTTTCAACCGATTCGGCCGAAGCCAGCCAGAATCTCAATCAACAAAAACAAACAACGGAAGCCAAACTGAAAGAACTTACCGCCGCCCTGAAAGCGATGGAAAATCGTCTGGAAAAATTCTCGCAAGACCAGGCCATCAAAAAAAATAAATTTATTGAAGTCCAGCAGAATTTGCGCGGCCAACAGTTCAAGCTCAACTCCCATAATTTAAAAATAAACGAGGTTAAAATAGAGCTGGCCAAAGCGGAAACGCGGCTGGAAAATCTGGCCAAGGAAATCCTAAACGATTTTGTCGGACAGTTTAAAGAGCTGGAGCAACTGCCTAAGATTGACGCCTCGGCTCATGAAGCGGAAATCGCCCGGCTCAAAAACCAGCTGGCGGTAATCGGCGGCATTGACGACGAAGTACTGGAAGAATTCAAAGAAGTCCGCGACCGCCACGCCTTCCTCTCCGAACAGACCATCGACCTGCGCCAGGCGATTGAGTCCTGCGAGCAGTTGATTGACGAACTGGACGAAAAAATCACCCGACAGTTTGAGGTGACCTTCAATAAAATCAACGAGAAATTCCAGCATTATTTTAAAATCCTGTTTGACGGCGGCAGCGCCAAATTGATTTTGCAGAAAAAGGAGATTATTGACGAAGCCGAGGCAGAGTCCCTGGCAACTGATTCAAAGACCGAGGAAATCTCGGCGGAAAAACCAGCCGCAAAAAATAAAATCAAAAGAATTGAATACGGCATCGAAATCCAGGCCACGCCGCCGGGCAAAAAACTCCGATTCTTAAATATGCTCTCGGGCGGCGAAAAGGCCCTTACTTCCATCGCCCTGATTTCGGCCATTATCGCCAATAATCCTTCGCCGTTCGTGATTCTGGACGAAGTGGACGCCGCTCTGGACGAAGCCAACTCCGAACGCTTTGCCAAAATCGTGGCCGACCTCTCCGACCGGACCCAGTTCATTTGCATTACCCATAACCGGGCCACCATGCACCAGGCCGCCATTTTATACGGCGTCACCATGGGCTCGGACGGCGTTTCCAAACTGCTGTCTGTTAACCTTAAAGAAGCCGACCAACTGGCCGGGGAATAATCAATAACGTAATTTGGACTTGACAATAAGTCTTTTTTTACTATAATAAGCCTAAATTCGTCACCTATGCTCTCTCGACGGCGTTCGAGCTTAACCATTAAAACCAAACGATTTACCTATGTTAATGATTAGATTTTCCAGAACGGGCAAGAAAAAACAGCCCTATTACCGGATACTGATTTCCGAAAAGCACAAAGATCCCTGGGGCGACTACCTGGAGCTTTTGGGCACCTACAATCCGCGCACCAAAGAGGCCAAATTAAAAACGGACCGAATCAAATACTGGTTTTCGGTCGGCGCGCAAGCTTCCAACAGCGTCCATAATCTTTTTATTAAAGAAGGAGTGATAGAAACAAAGACCAAGAAGAAAGCCGTTAAAATTTCCAAAACACGGCGGGCGAAGATGGAGGCCAAGGCGGTAGCCGAAGAAAAACTGGCGGAACCGGCGGTTAAAGAGCCTGGAGCGGAAGCCTCGGAAAAAGACCGGCCGGAAGAGGCAAAAACCTAGAAAACAGGGCTGAATTGACAAATCGTCCGTTGGGTGTATAATACAATTTACGTTAACAAATAACGGTTCATAAAACCGTTAAATAATAATTAACTGATGAAATCATGGCTAAGAAAGAATTAGACCAAGAGTTTCTTGAGTTCGTCGTTAAATCCCTGGTGGCCACACCAGACAAGGTTGAAATCGAACGAACGATTGATGAGATGGGCGTTCTGCTCACCCTCAAGGTCGACCCGGCAGACATGGGTCAAGTTATCGGCCGACAGGGCCAAACCGCGCGCGCCGTCAGAACTCTGTTAAGAGTCGTGGGCGCCAAAAACAACGCCAGAGTCAACCTCAAAATCTTTGAACCGGAAGGCTCCACCAGGGGTCCCAGAAGGGAACAGCGCAAAGAAGAAGAGGAAGTTGACACCAGCGTTGTTGACGACTTAAAGTTATAAATAAAACTTTAGAATAAAATTAAAATCCCCCGTTATTGCGGGGGGTTTTAATTTATGATTTAATATAGTAAACATCCCTTTATGAAATTCAACATTCTGACAATTTTTCCGCAAATTCTGGATTCTTACTTTAACGAATCCATTTTAAAGCGGGCCGTTGCCGCCGGTTTGATTAAAATCCAATCTCACGATATCCGCGAGTTTGCCGAAGGCAGACATAAGCAGGTTGACGACACGCCTTACGGCGGCGGACCGGGTATGGTTTTGATGGTGGAGCCGATTTATAAATGCCTGAAATCAATCAGACGGAAGAAAAAAGCTAAGGTTATTTTACTTGATCCGGCTGGCCGTCAGTTTAATCAAAAAATGGCCAAAAAATTTTCCAGGCTGGACCAGCTGATTTTTATCTGCGGACGCTATGAGGGCATTGACGCCCGCGTTGATAATTTGATTGACGAAAAAGTCTCCGTCGGGCCTTATGTTTTATCCGGCGGTGAACTGCCGGCCGCCATAATCATTGAAGCCACGGCCAGACTTTTGCCCGGCGTTTTAGGCAAGATTGAATCCACCGAGTACGAAACTTTTTCAGGAGAAAAATCGGACGTGGTGGAATATCCGCAATACACCAAGCCGGAAGAATTCAACGGCTGGCCAGTACCTAAAATTCTGCTTTCGGGCAATCATCAAAAAATTGAGGACTGGCGAAAAAAAAATAAAAAATAAAAATCGCCCGGAATGTTCCAAGCGATTTATTAACCGGCTACCTTAACATAAAAAGCTGATAATGTCAAGGTTTTTTGCTAAAAAATAAGATAATGATATAATATTACCACCTATGGAAAACATTACTTTAATCCAGCATATCTGGAGACAACAAAAAAATTATCCTGATTCCCGTGGCGTTTTTTCCGAATTGCTGTATGAGATTGCCCTGGTGGGCAAAATCATTTCCCGCGAGGTCAACAAAGCCGGCATTGCCGAAATTTACGGCTTTTCCGGCAGTACCAACGCTTCCGGAGACAAGGTGGCCAAGCTGGACGTTTTTACCCAAAACACTTTTACCAACGTCCTGGGACACTCCGGGCACTTGTGCGCCATGGCCTCGGAAGAAGAGGAGGGCTTAATCAAGCTGGCCGGAGAAAAACCCTTGGGCGATTATGTCATGCTTTTTGACCCTTTGGACGGCTCTTCCAACATTGACGCCAACGTTTCGGTCGGCAGCATCTTTTCCGTTTACAAAAGGACGACTAAAACCGGGCCGG
>DATDUR010000051.1:0-5326 GCA_035290305.1 Patescibacteria group bacterium | reverse complement strand
CGGCTATAATCTGCTGTCCGCTTCTTTCGCCGTTTTGGGCGTGATTATCGGCCTGGCCTTCGGCGGCTGCGCGGAATGTTTTACGGTTTATGTCTTACCGATTGCCGCGGCCGGCTTTATTTACATCGCCACCGCCGATTTGATTCCGGAACTGCACAAGGAAACCAAAATGAGCAAGTCCGTCATCCAGCTGTTCAGCTTTGCCGTCGGCGTGTTGCTGATGTATTTACTTACTCTGTTGGAATAAAATTAAGCTTTAATTAATAAAAAATCCCTGAACTACATTGAGTTCAGGGTTGTTTTGAAAAAAGGAACTATTCGACTGGTGGCGACTCGGCGATTGTGCCAACAAGCCTTTCAACACAGGAAGCACATCCATAATTGTAGATGGACAGCTCCCAGTTAAAGGGGTCAAGGTCGTACAACTTACCGTCCCTGACTCTTAAACAGGTTGGTCCGTCCCAGTATGAATCAAGTGTGGCGCAGACGTTGCACTTGCCGAAAAATTCCGGCTTAGCAATGGCCGCTACCAGAATTTCCACAGTCGTCAGTCCCTCTCTTTTACCTCGGGTCCTGACATTAAAAAGAAACTCAAACGGCGCCATGCCCTGATACATCTGGCCGTTTTCAAAATCAGCCAAAACGTACGGGACGCCGAGCCGAGGAGGAGGAATGTTAAAAGCCTTAAACCCGCTGATGGTTTCTCTTGGGGATATGAGATAATCATCAACGTTGGATAGGCCGTTTTCTATGCCCAGAATTTGGGCATAGACTCCAATCGGTATCTTTAGGTTTGGAATCAAGACTGCGGGAAAGCAATTACTCAAATTCTTAATGTCATTAACTTGATAATCCGCCAGCCAGTATTTATAGGTTTCATTAAACACCGCTCTGGCCGTTTCCAGATAGGCAATGAGGCTGTCCTTACTGATGCCTATCCGGGAGAAGTCAATCTTCACTTTAAGACTTGGTAGTGAAGTGTCGGATAGACTTTTTTCATAATCCTCAAACATCGTGTTGCTGCAGCCGACCCATTCGTTAAAGCTGTGTCCGTAAACTTTTTTAGCTTTAACGAATTTGTCAACCTGGTTGTCAAAAACGCTACTGGCTCTTAAGCTGTCAAAGAGAGCTTCGGCAACAACGATTTTCGCGGCCAGCTGATCTCTCAACTGTTCAGCCCGGCTTTTATTTTCTTCAAAGCCGTCCAGAATCAGATGGGCCTCGGTTGTCCATAAATTAAGACTGTCAACTATGGTCAACAGGGCAGTTTTTTCCGTTATGATTTTTTCGTATTTTTCCGTTGGCCAGTCCTTTTTTCTGGCCGGAATCAGGCAAACTTCCCTTTGGAAATGAATGTTTTGCTCAAGCTCTGGCTTGGTCGGCAGAGTATCAAGCGCCCCCTTGGTAGTTTCCAGGTATTGAGCGGCGGATTTATGACGCTTGTCCAGCTTCTGGAGATAGGTTTCGGTGCTGTCTAATGACAGCTTAAGCCGGTTAAGACTGGTTTTGGCCCCCATTATCTTTTTGTCAATATCCTCGTCCATTTGGCCGGCCCAAGAAATTCCGGCGGCCAAAAACAGAGCTAACAGCAGTGCCATGACTTTCATGTCTTTTTCCTTATCGTTGACAATGTTCGCAAATATTGATTTCCAAACGATTTTTTAGAAAGCGATATCTGCCAGCATCAGGCAACTTATTATCATAGTAGATTTTGGGAATTTGTCAACCTTTGTGATTAAATTTCTTGCTATTTGACATAAAGTCTGTTATTTTGTATATTATTGTTTAATTTGCAAAGATTATATATGTCCGATAAATTAATCATCGTGGAATCGCCGACCAAGGCCAAAACCATTGCCCAGTTTTTAGGCAAGGGTTTTAAGGTTGTTTCGTCTTACGGCCATCTGCGGGATTTGCCCAAAAGCAAAATGGGCGTGGACATTGAGCATGATTTTGAGCCGCATTATGTTATTCCGACCAAATCGCGCAAAACCGCCAATGAACTTAAAAAACTGGCCCAGACCGCTTCCTTAATATACTACGCGACTGACGAGGACAGGGAAGGCGAGGCCATTGCCTGGCATCTGGACGAGATTTTTGAACATCCGGCCAAGACCAAAAGGATCGCTTTTCATGAAATCACCAAAACCGCCATTACCGGCGCTTTGGAACATCCTCGCCAGATAAACCGGGATTTGGTCAACGCCCAGCAGGCCCGCCGGATTTTGGACCGGCTGGTCGGCTATGAACTATCGCCGTTTTTATGGAAAAAAGTGGCCAAGGGCTTATCGGCCGGACGGGTTCAGTCGGTGGCTTTAAGATTGATCGTGGAGCGGGAGCGGGAAATTGAAGCTTTTCAAAAAGAAGAATACTGGACCATTGAAGCCGAGTTTTCCAAAGACGGCCAGAGCTTTACGGCCACTCTTTACAGTCTGGACGGCAAAAAATTGGAAAAGTTTGACATTAATAATGAAAAGCAGGCTCAAGAAATTTTGGAAAAAATCAATAACAGTCAGTTTAAGGCGGCCAGGGTGGAGCAGAAAGAAACCAAGAAGAATCCGCCGGCGCCGTTTACCACTTCCACCATGCAGCAGCGGGCCAACCGGATGCTGGGTTTTTCAGCCAAGCAGACCATGGTGATTGCCCAGCAGCTTTACGAAGGCGTTAAATTGGGCAAGGGGGGCTCAACCGGCCTGATTACCTACATGAGAACCGATTCTTTGAATTTAGCCGATGAATTTTTATCCCAGACCCAAGATTTTATTAAAGATAAATTCGGTTCCCGGTATGCTACCGGGCCTAAAAAATATACGGCCAAATCCAAGCTGGCCCAGGAGGCCCACGAGGCCATCCGTCCGACCAGCCCGATGCTTTCGCCCGAATCGGTTAAAGCGCATTTGGACAACCGCCAGTTCAGACTTTACGATTTAATCTGGCGCCGGGCTCTGGCTTCGCAAATGCCGCCGGCCGAAATTTTAAATACTTCCATTGATTTGGATAATGATAAAGGCCAGTTGTTCCGCGCCAGCGGCTCGGTCATTACCTTTGACGGCTTTTTGAAAGTTTTGCCCAAAGCCGCGGATACGGCCATTTTGCCGGCCATCAAAGAAAACGATTCGGTCAAAACGGAAAAGATAGAGCCCCAACAGCATTTTACCGAACCGTTGCCCAGATATACCGAAGCTTCCCTGATTAAAATTCTGGAAGAATACGGCATTGGCCGGCCCTCCACTTACGCCCCGACCATCGCCACCATTCAGGACAGGAATTACGTGGAACGGGAAGACAAAAAACTCAAGCCCACGGAAATCGGCCGGGTGGTCAGCGATTTATTGGTGGAGCATTTTCCCAAAGTGGTTGATTACAATTTTACCGCCAAAATAGAAGATGATTTTGACGAAATCGCCAACGGCCAGTTGGTCTGGCAGAAGATGCTTAAGGATTTTTACGGGCCGTTTCACGAGAACGTGGAACAAAAGAGCCAGGAAGTTACCAAAGAAGAAACCGTCGGCCAGCGCGAACTGGGACAAGACCCGGATAACGGGGAGCCGATTTACGTCAAGCTGGGCCGGTTCGGCCCTTACGTTCAGAAAGGCGAAGGCGGCAACGGGGACAAGCCCAAGTTCGCTTCGCTCAAACCCGGCCAGTCGTCCGAGTCCCTGACTTTAAAGGAAGCCCTGGAGCTGTTGTCTTTGCCCAAGGTTTTAGGCGCGGATGAAGACGGCCAGGAAATCAACGTGGGTATCGGCCGGTTCGGCCCGTATCTGCGGGTGGACAAGAAATTTTATTCCATCAGAGGCGAGGACGCTTATCATCTGGATTTGAACAGAGCCAGGGAACTGATTAAAGAAGCCAAAGAGAAAAAAGATAAAAAGAACATCAAGGAATTTGCCGGCACCGAGGTTAAGGTTTTAGACGGCCGTTTCGGTCCTTACGTTACTGACGGCGTTAAAAACGCCAAAATCCCCAAAGAGGTTAAGCCGGAAGAGCTTACTCTGGAGCAGTGCCAGGACTTGTTGGCCAAGGCTAAACTCAGGCGGGGGAGGAAGAGGTAAGCATTGACAAACCAATCAATTCAGTCTATACTTCGCTTTAATAACTATCATCACTATGGCAAGAATATGTCAAATAACCGGTAAAGGCGCCAGGTCCGGCCAAAAGAAAAGCCACAGCCAGGTTAAAATCAAGAGGCAGGTTCATCCGAATTTGCAGACCAAACGGCTGATTAATCCGGCCACCGGCCAGATTATGAAGCTTCAGCTTACTACCGGAGCTTTAAAGACTTTGGTTAAATGGCAGGCCGCGGGCAGGGTTTATGATTTGCGCAAGCTGATCAGTCAGTAATTTTTATATTATTTAACGGCGACTCTGTTGATAAGCAGGGTCGTTTTGTTTTGAAAGAATGGCGCTAATTTTGCGTATTAAATCATGGGAGGATTGATTCAGCCTTAACGTTTTTTGTATGAAAAAATTAATCTCTTTAATAACGGACCATAAAGCCATTTTTTTGGTGATTTTAGCGGTTTTGATTGTCGGCGGCTATTTTTTTTATAAACATTTTAATCAAGAGGAGCAGACGGTTCAATATAGCACGGCCAAAGTAACCAAAGGCCTGCTGATTTCTTCGGTTTCCGGAGTGGGCCAGGTGGCCGCTTCCAGCCAGGTTGAGCTTAAGCCCGAGGCTGCCGGCCAGGTGATTTCCGTTAATGTTCAAAAAGGCCAGGCAGTTAAAAAAGGCGCCCTGATTGCCCAGTTAAACGCCGGTGACGCTTTAAAGTCGGTGCGGGACGCGGAAATCAGCCTGACTTCGGCCAAACTTTCCCTGGAAAAAACCCTGCAGCCGGCGGATAAGCTGTCGGTGATGCAATCCGAAAACGCTTTGACTCAAGCCAAGGAAGATCAACTTCAGGCCGAGACCGATTTAGAGAAAGCCTATGAGGACGGTTTTAACGAGGTCGGCGACACTTTTTTGGATTTGCCGTCCATTATCTCCGGCTTGGATACCATCTTATACAGTTATGAAATCGCCAACAGCGAAGTTTCGGTCCAGCGCACCTGGAACAAAGCGGCTTTATTAAACAGCATTGTTTATCAGCCGACTTCCGACGAGCGCGGAGAGTTGGAGCAATACATCAACAAAGCGGAAGTTAATTATCAGGCGGCTAGGGATGCTTATAATCAAAATTTTATTGATTACCAGGCGGCCAGCCGTTATTCGGACAAAGAGGCCATCAATGATTTGATTAAGCAGACCTTGCAGACGGTCAGGTTGCTGGCCGACGCCGTTAAGAGTTTCAATCATATGTTTGATTTTTGGATTGATTAC
>DATDUR010000050.1:0-16781 GCA_035290305.1 Patescibacteria group bacterium | reverse complement strand
CAACTTTGGTGACCGGAGCAAACGAAGGCGTGCCCTTGATTCTCATTTCGGCGTAGTCATTAACAAAGAAGCCGTGTTCGTCCAAAGGCACGGTGGCCGCGGCCGTGTTAAAGCGCTCTTCCGTAAAGGCGTCCAGATATTCAATTTCCTTAGTGACCACCGGCTTAATCGGGATTTTTAAAATATTGGTGTGTTTGGCCAGTTCTTTGGCCTTTTTATCGTCAATGGTTTCGCCCTGTTTAACGATGGTTTTTTTGGATTCCGGCTCAATAATGTTTTCGCGGGCGATTTTACCGACGGTGATTTTGGGATTGTTGTTAATGTCATGCAAAACTTTCCTGAAAGGCGTTTCAATAAAACCGTAATCGTTGATTCTGGCGTAGCTGGACAAATGTCCGACCAGGCCGATGTTCGGGCCTTCGGGAGTGGCAATCGGGCAGATGCGGCCGTAGTGGGTGCGGTGCACGTCGCGAACTTCAAAGCCGGCTCGTTCGCGCGACAGGCCGCCCGGGCCCATGGCCGAGAGCCGGCGCTTGTGTTCCAGCTCGGCCAGCGGGTTGGTCTGGTCCATAAATTGGGAGAGCTGTGAGCTCATGAAAAATTCCTTAATGGAACCGATGACCGGACGGGAGTTAATCAGCTGGTTGGGAGTTAAGGTATGGATGTCCAGGGTGCTCATGCGGTCTTTGACGATTCTTTCCATGCGGGCCAAGCCGATGCGGAATTTATTCTGGACCAGTTCGCCCACGGCCCGGACCCGGCGGTTGCCCAAATGGTCGATGTCATCGGCCGGTTCCTGGGTGATGTTCAGGCGGATGATTTCGCGGATGATTTTGATTAAATCTTCCGCTCTTAAAATCCGGCTCTCTTTATTGATGGACAGATTTTCGTTGAACTTCTTATTTAATTTATAACGGCCGACCACGCCAAAGTCATAACGGTCAAAATTAAAGAACATGGAATAAATAAGGGACTTGGCGTTGTCCGGCGTGGCCAAATCGCCCGGCCTGATTCTTTTGTAAACTTCAATCAAGCCCTCGTTTTCATTTTTAGTCACGTCTTTGGCCAGCGTCGCTTCGGTATAATTAATGTCGGGCAGGGTTTCCACGTCTTCAAAAAGTTTTTTGATTTCCTCGTCGTTGCCCGCGCCAAAAGCTTTTAACAGGGAAGTCACCGGAATTTTTCTTTTGCGGTCAATTTTGACGTAAATTACCTGATTGGCATCGGTTTCCAATTCCAGCCAGGCGCCGCGGTTGGGGATGATTTTGGCGCCGTACAGTCTTTTGCCGCGCCAGTTTTCGGAAGTAAAAAAAGCTCCCGCGCTTCTAATCAGCTGGGAGACGACGGCTCTTTCCACGCCATTTATAATAAAGGTGCCCCGATCGGTCATCAGGGGAAAGTCGCCTAAATAGATTTCTTGTTCTTTAATTTCGCCGGTCCGTTCGTTGACCAGCCTGGTTTTAACCCTCAAGGGAGCTTCAAAAGTGATGTTTTTGCTGCGGGCGGTCACTTCGTCAAATTTCGGTTCATCCAAATAAAAATCTTCAAAATAAAGTTCCAGGTTGCGGCCGATAAAATCTTTAATCGGAGAAATTTCTTCAAACAGTTCTTTTAAGCCAATGTCAAAAAACCATTGATAAGACTTTTTTTGAACTTCTATGAGGTCCGGCAGGGGCATTACTTGCTTGGACGAGGTGAAATATTTACGCTCCAGGATGTTTTGAGGCATAAAAAAAGAAGATTTAGATAAAAAAGTTATAAAAAAATATACCCCACAAGCGATTTTATGGGTTTAGACGTGCATTTATGCACAGGACCGAGTACAAAACATAGGCAGATGATACCTTAAATTTAAATAATTGTCAATAATAAAGGGGTAAAAATTAAAAAAACAGCTAATCTTAGCTATTTTTTCATAAAAAAAAAGAAATTTTTTTGTCAAGCCGGTTTTTTATTTTTTGCTGTTTTTAGCTAAAAAATGGCGATTTATAGGCAGGTTATCCACAGACGTTTATTGCCACCTTTTTAGAAAAGGTGGCGCCAAAATCGCGAGCCCATGAAAAATTCAGGGAATTTTTTCGTTAATATGCTATAATAGGGTTATATGGAAAATGTTGTCTATGTCTTTATAGATTCGTCTAATGTTTGGGAGGCTTTTAAAGCAAAGGGTCAATTTTTAGATTGGGAAAAGACAATAAAATATATTTATAACAGATTTGAAGCAACATCT
Organism: Patescibacteria group bacterium; assembly: GCA_035290305.1. Lineage (GTDB taxonomy): Bacteria > Patescibacteriota > Patescibacteriia > UBA1558 > UBA10009 > DATDUR01. Next base: position 14,551 of record DATDUR010000050.1, on the reverse strand, counting down.
ATTAAGGTATTTTTTTATACTGCATATCCCGCCGAAGGAACAAGGAGTTATAGTATGCAGAAAAAACATGATTTTTTTACATATTTAAATAAAGGTCTTGGTTTTGAGGTAAGAAAAAAAGAGTTAAAAAGAATAAGTACCATTGATGAAAAATTAGGAGAATGTGTTAAAGAAAAAGGTAATATGGATGTTGAAATGACTATTGATGTTATGCATCATATAGAAAAATATAATACAGCCATATTTTTTACGGGTGACTCGGATTTTTTAGCTTTAATTAGTTATATAATGAATAAGGGTAAAAAAACCTTTGTGTTTTCTTCACAAAATAATATATCAGAAGAGTTAAGAACGGGAGGCGGAGGTTATGATGATTTATTAGATTTAGAAGCAGATATTTGGGGTTATAAATTAAAACATCGTTCAGAATTAGAAAAGGATAAATAAAAAACTACCCTCCGCAAGGAAGGTAGTTCTTGGATGTTTAACCCTAACGGTTCTATGGAGGAACCGAAAGATAGCTGAAAATTACACTATTTTGTAAGAATTGTCAAATAGACTTTTAGTTAAGAAGTGTCAAATTTATCTAATATTAGCCAAATAAAAAATACTATTTAATCATAGTATTTTTTGATTATTCTATTATTTATCTATATTTTGGCAGGGTCAGATTTATCAATATCTTCTGGTTTATATCCTAATAAAGACAATGCAATATCTCTTAAATAAAGACCCATGACAATAAAAATAGATTGTTCTAAGTCCAAACCTTCTTTATAAGCATAATCTTTAAAAGGTATAATTCTTTCGTCATTTTTTAGAGTAGAGATAACCTCATCAGCATATTCTTGAATATCATAAGCAGAATGAGGATTTTTATTTTTTATTTTTTCCACAAACTCATCTTTATTTTCTAAAATAAACTTATCCGAGCCGCTTTCTTTTAGTAAAGCCTCTCCTTTTTCATTAAGAGAAACTGGACTTTTTCTTTTAGTTAAAGTAGAAGCATAAGATTGAGTTCTTTCATCAATCTTAGTTGAACATTCGGTAAGTTTATTTGAGTGTTCTTTTATGTCTTTTTCTAAAGCAGATACTTTAGTTTTTAAATCATCAACTGTTTGAATGTATTTACCTATTTTTATTGCCGCCGCTCCCCATCCAGCTAAAGCTCCTAAAATAATAGATATTATTGAAACTATCCAAGATAAGTTTTCCATATTTTTTCTATTTAATTATGATTTGAGTATACTATACCTATGACCGGAAAGTCAAAGGAAAAAGAACAATTCCTAGACACCCTTAATCGTGTAATAAAGTACCCAAAAGGACAACAAATCTCGTCTTGTCGTTATGCTAACCACTCCTAATCATCAATATCTATATAATCATTCATTCAATAATTCTCTGACAACTTTTCTGTCGTCCCAGGGGATTTTTTTGCCATGGGCCACGCAGATGAATTGTTCCGAGCCTTTGCCGGTAATCAGCACCAAATCGTTTTCCTGGGCCAAGGACAGAGCTTTTTGAATGGCTTCGCGCCGGTCTAAAATCTTAAATAAATTTTGATTTAAAACTTTATTATTGGCTTCGGCGCCGCTGGCCACGTGGTCAATGATTTTTTGCGGGTCGTCGTCGTAAGGATCTTCGTTGGTGACGATAACGTAGTCGGCATTATCAGCGGCTAATTTTCCCAAGACCGGCTGACGGGCCGCGTCGCGGCCGCCGCCGCAGGAACCCAAAACGTGGATGATTTTAGAGAAGTTAAAAATTTTCAGAGTTTCGTAAAGTTTGCTCATAGATTCGGGTTCCGGCGCGTAGTCCACCATGACTTTAAAATTTTTACCCGTTTCTATGAATTCAAAACGTCCGGGCACGCCTTGGTATTCAAGCAAAGCCTGTTTGATTTTTTTTTCAGCGATGTTTTGAACTTTGGCCGCGGCCATGGCCGCCAGGCAGTTGTAAACGTTGACCAAGCCGAGCAGGTTGGTTTTGTAGGTTGAATGCTGAAGGTTGAAGGTGGTGCCGTTGCCCTGGAGCTTTATGTCGCCGGCCTGAAAGTCCGAGGCTTTGTTTATTGAATAAGTAAGTTTTTTGTCCGCCGGAAAATTCAGGAAATAATCGGCATATTTGTCATCGGCATTGATGATAATCGTTTTATCAATTTTCTGGCCGTTAATAATTTTTCTTTTTTTGTTGGTTAGATGTTGAAAAAGTTTTCCCTTGGCCTTTTTGTAATTGTCAAAACCGCCGTGAGCTTCCAAATGTTCCGGCGTTAAGTTGGTAAAGATTAAGATATCATAGTTAATACCCAGATGCCGGTACTGTTTAACGCCTTCGGAAGAAGTTTCAATCACCGCGTAGCGGCAGCCGGCCTTAACCAGCTCACGTAAAAATTTTTGGGTTTTAAACCGGCCCAGCATGGTCATTTTCTGGTCGTTGAGCCATTCTTCTTCCCCGATTTTAAAATTGGCGGTGGCCGTCAAACCGACCTTAGCCCCGCCGGCTTTTAACAGTTCGGCAATCAGATTGACCACGGTGGATTTGCCGTTGGTGCCGGTAACGCCGATGACTATCAATTTATCGGAGGGCCGCCCGTAAATTACCGCGGCTAAAACAGCCAGTATTTTATGATACCAGCCGATAACAAAAGCGGGCAGAATTTTTTTAATCACTTTTTTCATAGATGGAGCGGGGTCTAAAAAGTATTAAGTCCCAGCCAGAGGCTGGTTAAGCCTTTGGCTGATGTTTAAGCCCCTGCTGACTTAACACGCTGCCAGATGATTACAAAAGCAAAGCGGCAATGGCAAAATAAAGGGTAACGCCCATTAAATCCTGGATAATGGTGGCGATGGGGCCGCTGGCGTTGGCCGGATCCATTTTCAGCGAGTTGAAAATAAAAGGGATAATCAGGCCGGAAATAATTGATGATAAAATGGCGGCGAACAGGGCGGCGGCCAGGACTTGGACGATTTCCAGATTATCAAAGAATAACAAGCCGAAAATGAAAAGCATGGCTGAAATAAACAGGGCGATGGAAAGGGTAATAGCCGATTGTTTAAAGAAGTATTTGGCAAAATTCAGTTTGGGGCTAAGAGCGATGTCCCTGATAAAAAAAGCCTGGGTTTGGGCCAGGGTGGCGCCGCCCATGTAAACTATCAACGGGATAAATGAGGCCAAAATAATATTTTGAGCCAGAGTTATTTCGAACAGGCCGATAATTTGAGCGGTTAACAGACCGCCCAGCATGCCGATAAACAGCCAGGGCAGGCGGTGTTTTAACAACGTTTTTAGGGGTAGCTCAAGAGTATTGTCAAGTTTTTTGTTGATTTTCAAGCGGGTTACGCCAGCCAGGCTTAACAAATCTTCTCCGGCTTCGTCATAAGCGATTTCCAAAATAACGTCGCTGGGCACGATGCCCAAAAAAATTCCCTCCTTGTCTACCACCGGCACGGCCTTAATGTTTTTTTTCAGCGCCAGATAAACGACTCTTTCCTGGTCGGTGTAAGGATGGACCAGAATCAAGTCTTTAATCATCACTTCGGAGATAATGGCGTTTTTCGGTTGCCTTAAAATGTCTTTGATGGAAATGACGCCCGCCAACTTGCCGTTTTTATGGGCGACGTAGATGTAGTTGACGGTCTCAAATTTTTTTACCTTTTCCAAAAGGAGCTCCTCGGTTTGCTTGATGGAAAAATCCGGCAGAACGACCGGCACATTGGCAATCATCAGCCGTCCGGCCGAGCCGGGTGGATAGGCATTCTTGGCCGCCGCCGGTTTGAGCATGTCGTTGGTTTCAGCCATGTTTAAGAAAAGTTGTTATTGGTTAAAAATTCACCAATGGTCTGGACGTCTTCCGGTTTGCCGAAGTCCAGCCAGTAATCTTCTATCTCTCTTATTTTAACTCTTTTTTCCTGGGCCAGTAAGTTGATGACATCGGTGATTTCGTATTCGCCCCTGATGGATTCGGCAATCAGCGGTAATCGTTTAAAAACGCTGGGCGTGAATTTATACAAGCCGGTGTTAATCAGATTGCCCACGTAGCTGGTCGGTTTTTCAATGATTTTCTCCAGATAATCTTCGCCGTTGGGGATTAAGACGCCGTACTTTTCCGGCCGAGGGTGTTTTAGTCCGGCCACGTAAGTAAAGTCGTCGTCAATGAACATTTTTTTTAAATCGCCGATGGAGTAAAGGTTGTCGCCGCAGACGGAAACAAAGCTTTCGTCATGCCTGATAATATCCTTAACGCATTCAATCGGGCAGGCCGTGCCGTATTTGTCGCCCAAGACGTTGAACTGATTGACGACGGTTATCTTGAACTGGCCGTCGTATTTTTTAAGGAAGCCTTCCATTACTTCCTTTTTATAGCCGATGACCATTACCACTTCGGTAAAACCGGCCGCCTTGAGGTTTTTTAAGAGATAATACAAAAAAGGCTTGCCGTTTATTTCAATCAGGTGTTTGGGTTTTTGTTTGGCCAGATGGAGCATGCGCGTGCCTTTGCCGGCCGCTGCCACCACTACTTTATTGAGCATAAATATTTATTACGCAGACAGTTCGCGGATGGCCCGCAAATGACACGCGAATATCTGCGAGTTATCTGCGCGCCATTTGCGTTAGCTGTGAACTATCTGCGTATAATTTTATTTAACTTTCTCATCATTTTATACAAGCCATACCAATTTTTTTCATAAACAAAATCGAAGGTGCCGGCATAGTCGGTTGCTTGTCCGCCAAAGCCTTTTTTAAATCTGGTGATGCCGGCCCAGGGATGTTCCTTTAATGCCCAATGCCCAATTCCCAATTTTGAAACCGGAGCAATGCCGTGGAAGTCGTAATATTTAAAACCCCGGGCCTTGGCTTCTTTAATGACGGTCCATTGTAGCAGATAAGGAGCCATCAACTGCCGGCAATGATAGTCGGAAGCGCCGTGCAAATAGGTGGCGGTATCGCCGAACCAGCCGATTAAATTCGCGGCTATTATAGCATTATCTTTTTTAGCCAGCCAGAGCTCGACTGACGGCAGGTTGCTCAGCATTTTTTGATAATAGTTTTTCGGGTGAAGTTTGAATTTATCGCGCGAACCGGTTTGCTCAAACAGCGGCCAGGCTTGGTCAAAATCCGTTTCCGCGGCCCGTTCTATCTTGAGGTTGTTTTTTTCGGCCAGGCGGATGTTGTATCTGGTTTTTTGATGCATCCCGGCCAGCAGTTCTTCGGGCGTTGGAGTTAAATCAAGTATCAGGGTGTTTGAGGGCTGGACGGCAAAAGACTGAAAAACCGGAAAACCGGCGGTTTTAAAAACCGGCAAGGCCGCCGTCGGCTCAAACCTGAAAAAAATTTCCTCGGCCTTGGTAGCCACGGTCAGGTCGCGGGTTTTGCTTAAAATGAATTCCAGAGCGGCGCTTTTTTCTTTTTCAGCCAAACCTTCTTTAAGCACCGGGCCGCGCGGACAGTAAAGATAACTTTTGTTTAAGGGCAAAAGATGTTCAATGACCGCGGCCGCAGCCACCAGCCGCCCTTGGTCCCATAAACCAAAACGCCAGACTTTATGTCCGGCTTTTTCCTGGAAAATCGACCAGCCATAGGATTGCAGCAGCTGGCTGTGGGCGTGTCCAGAAACAAATAAATCAAGTTGTTCTTTTCCTATTATTTCTAAGTTCATGCTCATTTTGAAAATCATATAGTTTTGTCATTTCGAGCTTGTCGAGAAATCCCTTTAAGAGATTTCTCCATTCCGTCCCGCTGACGCGGGACTCCAGTCGAAATGACAACGGTTTTCGTCCCGACGTTGCCTTCGGCAAATCGGGACTTTTTGTCGAAATGACAAAATCGCGTAGTTATCTTGCCAGTAATTTAAGAGCTTCTTTAAGGCGGGTTTCGGTGGCGGTAAGCTCATTCGGTATTGCTTTGATAATTTCGGCGATTTCCCGGCGCGCGTAACCCAGGCCCAAAAGAGCCTCAATCACTTCCACGTCTTGGGGCGCGGCCGCCAGTCCCAGGCCGCTGGATTCTTTGTAGAGCGAGCCCAGTTTGGATTTTAATTCCACCACGATTCTTTCGGCCGTTTTGGTGCCGATGCCGGAAACGGTTCTTAACAGGGCCGGATCCTCGGCCACGATGGCCTGAATCACCTGTTCCACCGAGGCGGCCGCCAAAACGTTAATGGCGCTTTTGGGCCCGACGCCGGAAATGGCAATCAGATTTTTAAACAGTTCCAGTTCCGGCAGGGTCAAAAAGCCGTAGAGGTCCTGGGCGTCTTCCTTAACGTGATGGTGAATATAGAGTTCGGCCTCCTGGCCGTCTTTTAATTTGCTTAAGGTTTTTTCATTGGCAAAAATCTGATAACCAAGGTCATTGGTTAAAAGTATCAGATATTTGGTTTTTTTGGCTAAAACTTTGCCTTTTAAATAGGCGAGCATATGGTTGATGATTATTTGTTATTATACATTTTTGTCCGGTATTTTTATATGTTGACAAATGTTTCAAGATATGGCATATTTATACATTGTGAACGTTGAACACTTTTGACATTATAAAGTTAGATTGATAATATTTAACAAATAAAAAACAGGGTCGTTATTCAATTAAACCCTGTTTTTATGTATTTAAAATATAATTCGCAGATTCATCACCGGCGTTCAATTCGTTTGTCCGGATATGATTATTCGCAACCGGGTTATTATTTTATTACAATTTGTACCAAGAATCGGGAAAATTTATTTGGTGAAATAAAACGCAATAAAATGGTTTTGTCGGCGTTTGGCCATTTGGTTAAACGTCATTGGCAACAAATACCGCGTGTTCGACGCAATGTCGCATTGGATGCGTTTATTATTATGCCCAATCATATCCACGGGATTATTGTGATTAAACAATATCACGTCGGGGCAATTCATGAATTGCCCCGACAACGTGAATTGCCCCTATATCAACGGGCCAAACGCCGACAAATGTTGTTATTTAAAATCATCGGGCAATTTAAAATGAATTCCGTCAAACAAATTAATCTATATCGCAATTCTCCGAAGACATCGGTTTGGCAAAGGAATTATTATGAACACATCATTCGTAATGAACGCGCATTAAACAGAATCCGTGAATATATCAGGAATAATCCAACTAATTGGCAAAATGACCGGAATCATATAAAATCTACGGTATAAGTATGAATAAATTTAAGCTAAAATCACCATTCAAGCCCACCGGCGACCAGCCCCAGGCGATTGACAAGCTAACTTTGGGGCTTAAGTCCGGCTTTAAACACCAGACCATGCTGGGCGTAACCGGCTCCGGCAAAACCTTTACCATGGCCAACATCATTCAGTCGGTTCAAAAGCCGACCCTGGTCATCTCCCACAACAAAACTTTGGCCGCCCAGCTGGCTTCCGAATTCAGGGATTTTTTTCCGGACAACGCCGTTCATTATTTCGTCAGCTATTACGATTATTACCAGCCCGAGGCCTACAAACCCTCCACCGATACCTACATAGAAAAGGAGTCGGAAATCAACGAGGAAATTGAACGCTTGCGCCACGCTTCCACCAACGCCCTGTTATCCAGAAAGGACGTGATTATCGTGGCCAGCGTTTCCTGCATTTACGGCCTGGGCTCGCCGGCCACTTACGAGGAGATGTCCGTCAAGCTGAAAGTCGGCGAGACCAGAAAACGGGACAAGCTCTTGCGGCATCTGACCGATTTGCAGTTTTCACGCAACGACCAGGGTTTTTACCGCGGCGATTTTAGGGTCAAAGGCGACGTGGTGGAAATTTTTCCGATGGAAGAAAAGAACGAGATTGTCAGAATTGAATTTTACGGCGATAAGATTGAAAAAATCAGCAAGGTTGATTTTTTAACGGGCAAACGTATAACGATTGATGAAAGACGAAAGACGTCCTACGTTCCACCTATCTTATCATACGAGATATTTCCGGCCAGGCATTTTGTCACGCCCGAGGAAAAACTGAAAAAAGGCGTGGCCGATATCCGGCAGGAACTGGCCGAAAGAATTCAATATTTTAAAAGCCAAAATCTGTTGCTGGAAGCCCAGCGGATTGAACAGCGGACCAATTATGATTTGGAAATGATAGAGGAAGTCGGTTATTGCAACGGCATTGAAAATTACTCCCGCTATCTGACCGGCCGGGAAGCGGGCGAACAGCCGGCCACTTTGATTGATTATTTTCCGGATGATTTTTTGATGTTCATTGACGAGTCGCACATGACCATACCCCAGCTGAACGGCATGTACAACGGCGACCGGGCCCGCAAGCAGACTTTGGTTGATTTCGGTTTTCGTCTGCCTTCGGCTCTTGCCAACCGGCCGCTTAAATTCAGCGAGTTTGAAAAGCACATTAACAAAGTCATTTACGTTTCGGCCACGCCGGCCGCTTACGAATACCGGATGTCGAAGGTTGAGTGTCGTCAGATGAGAGTAGGTAATTTGATAAAAGAGGTGGTGGATATGGAAGATTTAAAATCTAAGATTAAAGCTCCGGATTCGGCCGTGGCCCAGCAGGTTATCAGACCGACCGGTTTGTTGGAGCCGTCGGTTGAGATTAAAAAGACCAAGAATCAACTGGATGATTTGTTGCTGGAAATAAAAAAGACGGTTAAGAAGAAACAGCGGGTTTTGGTAACCACTTTAACCAAAAGATTGGCCGAAGAAATCAGCGACTATCTTAAGGAGTTAAAAATCAAGGTTCAGTATCTTCATTCGGAGATTGACACTTTGGAGCGGCTGGACATTCTGCGGGATTTAAGACTGGGCAAGTTTGACGTTCTGGTGGGCATTAATTTATTGCGCGAAGGCCTGGATTTGCCGGAAGTCTCATTGGTGGCGATTTTGGACGCGGACAAAGAAGGTTTTTTAAGGTCGGAAACTTCCCTGATTCAGACCATGGGCCGGGCCGCCCGCCATAGCGAAGGCCGGGTGATTATGTACGCGGACAAGCTTACCGGCTCCATGAAGCGGGCGATTGAGGAAGTGGAGCGCCGCCGCCGGATTCAGCGGGATTATAACAAACAACATCACCTCACTCCGCGGTCCATTGAAAAAGAAGTGGGCGAAAGCCTGAAGTTCAGGGTGGGGGACTTAAGGTTGAAAATTAAGGATAAAGGATTTCCGTCCAAGGCGGCATTGTCATGGCGACATGCCATGGACCAGCCTCTGGCTGGAAGGATTGATGAAAAAAATTACGATAATATTCCCAAAGATGAGTTAAAAAGAATTATTGACGATTTGGAAGACGAGATGAAAGTGGCGGCCGGGAATCTGGAATTTGAGAAGGCAACGGAGTTGAGAGATGAAATAAAAAGATTGAAGAGTAATAAAAGATTATAGAAAATTTGGCTTGTCCGCCAAAGCCCCGAGCGTAAGTGGAGGGGCGGAGGCGGAAATTTGAGAAGGCAACGGAGTTAAGAGATGAAATAAAAAAGTTAAAATCTTTGAAAAAATAAAAAGGGACTGCCTTATAAGGAAGTCCCAAATTTTAGTTTGAAGGTTCAAGGAGAGTCAATATTGAAAAGAGAGGTTGTTGACGTTCAAAACCGCCAATTCCAGCTCTTTCTTGTATTCATATTGAGTTTGAGTAATAGTCAGCACGAACTGATTGATGGTGCATTTGCCGATTACCATTGCTTCATCATCAGCATTGTAGGCATCGGCCAGATAAATGGTCCAGACCCGATAGAGGTTGCTGATGCTTTGGGGATAATGATCCAGACACTTGGCAAAAACATATTTTGTTTCAAATCTGCCAATAAAATAAGCGAATTGTCTGGCCGTATTCCCGACAGCGGAATCTTTGGGCCGAAGTTCAATTTCTACCGGCAGCTGCTCAAAGTGACTTACTTGTTTCAGCAAGCCGAGCAACTTCTCGGTAGAAGGCTGGTTAAATGGCCCCATAGGTTCGGCCATAGCCGGCGACTGGTTAAAAGCCATCGCCACCAGCAAAATCAGAATCCAATAGACCGTCTTCATCTTTTTTACTCCCTTCGTGTTTTTTTAATGTGCTTTTTGGAATTTTTGAATATATCATATTATTATGATAATGTCAATAATATATGAAGAAGATATTTATTGCCGGTACATTTGATATATTACATCCCGGGCATTTGAATCTGATTAAACAGGCCGAAAGCTTGGGGAATTTTTTAATCGCCGTAATTGCCAGAGACCAAAATGTCATTAAAACAAAGGGCCAGCCACCATTTTATTCGGAAACGGAAAGATTAAAGAATTTAGAATCGTTAGGGCTGGTTGATAAAGTCGTTTTGGGAGATTTAAATAATCCCTACAAAATCATTAAGGATGAGCAGCCGGATATTATAGCCCTGGGCTACGACCAACAGCAATATGTAAATGGTCTGCATGATTTTAAAATAAATTCCCCTTTAAACTATAAGATAGAAAGCTTAAAACCCTTTAAGGAGGATTTTTGCAAGGGCAGGAATTTACGGAAAGCTTTTGAAGATAGTCGGGCCGGTTTTTTGTTGATTGATAAGCCGGAAGACTGGACCTCGCATGACGCGGTGGCTAAGCTGCGTTCTTTAACCGGCGTCAGACAAATCGGCCATACCGGCACTCTGGATCCGTTTGCCACCGGGCTTTTGATTTGCGCTTTGGGAAGCGCCACCAAGATGGTTGGCTTGTTTGATTTACTGCCTAAAGAGTATGAAGCGGCCATCAGATTGGGCCTGACCAGCGATACTTATGATAGAACCGGGGAAATTAAAAATTCGAAATTCGAAATTCGAAATTTGAAACAAATCCCAATGACCAAAATTCAAAATGTTTTGAAATCATTTGTCGGCAGGCAGAAACAACTACCGCCGATGTATTCGGCCAAGAAGGTCGGGGGCAAAAAGTTGTATGAGTTGGCCAGGCAGGGAAAAGAGATAGAAAGAAAGCCAAGCGAGATTGAGATTTATGAGATTGAATTATTGAAAGTTGAGGACGGAAACTTGAGGGCGGAAAGTCAACATACAACCTTCAACATACGAGTAGCCTGTTCCACCGGCACCTACATCAGGACCCTGGCGCATGAGATTGGCCAAAAGCTGGGCACGGGAGCCGTTTCGCAGGAATTAAAAAGAACCGCCATTGGCGATTTTAAATTAACCGAGGCAGTCAACTTGTCACAGGTGACTAAAGAGAATTGGTCCGACTTTTTAATCAAGCCGGCGGAAGCTTTGCAGATAATCAACCGGCAATATTTAAAAAATAATTTCTAAAACCAGCCGCTTTTTAAGCTGGTTAGATTGACTTTATAACCAGAATGTTTGAAAATGGCCGCTTCAATATCCTGGTTCAAGAAACGGGATTTATCCAAAGCCCGGGCGAACTCCCTTAAAGACGTTGAACGGTCTTTTTTTATTTTAAGGCCGCATTCGGTTTCCAGTCGCCTGGCCGCGTCAAAACGGTCCGTTTCATTATATAAATCCTCGGCGATTAAGAGCTGTTGTTCGTAAGTCAGGCGTTTTTGGCTGGAGAAAAGCATCTTATTCTTATTTTATCGGAATTACGGTTATTTGTAAATCAGCCCGGTTATCCTTGATTTATTTAATCCTTTATGTTATCATCTTTTTAAATTAACCTAATTAATCAAACAATATCATGCCAAATACCAAAGCAGCCAGGAAAGATTTGCGCCAGACTAAAAGGAAAAATCTTAAAAATTCGGCAGACAAGAATAAAATCAAAGATTTGCTTAAAAAGACCTTAAAAGCCGTGGAAGCGGGCAGCGGCGAGAAAGTCCATAAACTTTCGCGCGAGTTCCAAAAAGCGGTGGACAAGGCCGTCAGAGTGGGCTGGTTAAAAAAGAACGCCGCCAGCCGTAAAAAGTCCCGTCTGGCCTTAAGAATCAAAAAATCTTCAAAAAAATAAATAAAAATCCGCCCTAAACGTCATTCTTTCCCCTCGCTAAGCTCAGGGTCGGGATGACAGCTGGGTGGATTTTTTTATTTACAAAATTACAGTTTCATCACAAACAGTTCCAGCAGGGTCTGCTGGGGCAGGGGGGTGGATTTGTATTTCCTGTCCAGGCTAATCAGACGGTCGTAGATGGCGACGATTTTGTCTTTGGTGAATTTCTGGACCAGGGGCAGGGTTTTTTTAACCACAAAAGGATGCAGTTTGGTCTGGCTGACGATTTCGCTCTCGGTTTTTTTTTGCGACAGCAATGATTTAAGCTGGGCGATAATCCGGAACTGCCTGATAATCATGGTTAAAATGTACTGAATGTTCAGGCCGGCGGCCAGCTGTTCATTCAGCAGTTTTAAGCCCGCCTGTTTATTGCCGACCGCCAGAGCGTCGGTTAAGCCGAAAATATTTTCCATCACTTTGGCGGTAATTATTTCTTTAACGTCGGCCTCGGTTATCTCGCCGTTGTTTTTATAGGCGATCAATTTATCCAGTTCATTGGCCAGTTGCCAGAGATTATTATCGGCAAAAGACAAGAGCAGATTTTTTCCGCCCGCGGCGATGGTTGCCTGGCGGTCTTTAAGATATCCGTCAACCCAGGCGTTTAGGCCGGCCTGGTCCAGCGGTTTGAATTCCTGGAGGTATTTTTTGTCGCCGGCCAGCAGTTTATAAAGTTTGGTTCTTTTGTCGGGCTGGCCCTCTTCCCGGAAAACAAAAACGTTTTCGCTATTTTTTAAATTGGTTAACAGCTCCAACAGACTGTCCTGAACTTCCTGCTTCAGTTTGGTTGAGAGCAGATTTTTAACGATAATCAGCCTTTTGGCCGTTAAAAAACCGGATTGCGCGGCCGCGCTGTTGAATTTTTCCAGGTCAAAATCGGTTCCCTCAAAACTAATGACGTTCAGGCCCGAGGGGTCGTTTTTCTTCTTAAACTGTTCTTTTATTTCTTTGAGTTTTTGAGCGGAACGGTAAGTGTCCTCGCCGTATAATAGGATAAACATTAAATTACTCTATTAATCACCGCCTCGTGCCAAAGGCAGATAAGCCTATGGCTTAAGAGGCGGGCGCGTCTTTGGCGCATATTATTTTATTTACAACCGCCCCAGTTATCGGCAAAGTTAACCTCGGTTTTAATCGGCACTTTTAGGGTGTAGACGTTTTCCATGCTGTCTTTAACGAATTTTATCACCTTAGCCACGTCTTTATCGGGGGCCTCAAAGACCAGTTCGTCATGAACGGTCAAAAGCATTTTAGTCTCTTGGGAAACCTTTGGCAAATCCCGGTGGATTTTAATCATGGCCAGTTTAAGCAGGTCGGCGGCCGTGCCCTGAATCGGGGCGTTAACGGCCATTCTTTCGGCGGCCGAGCGGATCATCTGGACGCCGGAGTTGATTTCCGGCAGATATCTTCTTCTGCCCAAAAGAGTTTCCACAAAGCCGTCACGGGCGGCCAGTTCCTTGGTTTGGTCCAGCCACTTTTTAACCCGGGGATAGTTGTTGAAATATTTTTCAATGAATTCTTTGGCTTCGTCCCGGGAAATGCCCGCGCGTTGCGCCAGGCCGGTTGAGCCCAGGCCGTAAATCACGCCGAAGTTGATTTCTTTGGCCGCCCGCCGTTGCTGGCGGGTAACCTCGGCAATTTCAATTTTATTGATGTCGGCGGCGGTGCGGGCGTGGATGTCTTCGTCTTTTTTAAAAGCGGCCATCATTTTTTCATCATTGGCCAAGGAGGCGATAATCCGGAGTTCAATCTGGGAGTAGTCGGCGGAAATCAGTTTTCGGCCGCGGCCGGCCACAAAAGCCTTCCTGATTTCACGGCCGACGTCCGTTCTGATGGGAATATTCTGCAGATTGGGATTGGAAGAAGACAGCCGGCCGGTGGCGGTAACGGTTTGATTGAAGCTGGTATGGATGCGGTCGTGCTCGTCGGCCTCTCCGGCTAAGGTGGCGGTGTAAGTATTCCGCAGTTTGCTGTATTCCCGGAATTCGGAAATTAAAAGAATAATCGGATGCCGGTCTTTTAATTTTTCCAGTTCGCCGGCGGCCGTGGAAATGCCGGTTTTGGTTTTTTTAAGACCCTTGGTATCAATGTTTAATTGGTCAAAGAGAATTTCTTTGAGCTGCAGGGGCGAGGCCACGTTGAATTTCTGGCCGGCCAGTTTGTAGATTTTTTCTTCCAGGGATTTTATTTTCCGGCCGAACTTTTGGTTAAGCTGGGCGAGGAATTTTTTATTTATTTCAATGCCGGTTTTTTCCATCTCCGCCAAAACCGGAATCAGCGGCAGTTCCAGTTTTTCCAGCAGGCCCAGATCGGCAATTTCTTTAAGTTGGGGTTTGATTTTTTCAGCCAGCTTCAGGGTAAAATCAGCGTCCTCGCAGGCATACCAGGAAACTTGTTCCAGCGGCACGTCGCGCAGGGAAAGCTGGTCCTTGCCTTTGGGGCCGATTAAATCTTCAATCGGCTGCATTTTGTAGCCCAGTTCGGCAAAGACCAGATCGTCCAGGCTCAAGTTTCTGGTCCCGGAAGTTAAAAGATAGGCGGCCAGCAGCGTATCAAAGGCGATGCCTTGCAGAAAAATATTCTGCCGCATCAAAACCTCATAGTCAAATTTCAAATGATGGCCGATTTTTTTTA
>DATDUR010000049.1:0-3852 GCA_035290305.1 Patescibacteria group bacterium | reverse complement strand
TACCATCTTCGTCTCCTGCGTCTGATTAAGACTGCCGTTATTATAGCAACAATCAGTAAGAGAGGCACGATGACGGCCAGCTTATTCCAAGGAACGGCCGGGGCCGCTGAAACTTTAAGCGTTAAGGGAATTTTGACGCCGGTTAAGACGTTAAACTGCCGCCGGTCCAAATCCTGGGCCACGATGGACAAATTGGTGGCTTTTAGGCCGGCGGTTTTGGGCCGGGCGATGATTTTGACTTTCCGCTTCTCCCCCACTTCCATTCGGAAATCGTCCGGCTGAAGCACCAGCTCGTCGCCGAATTCATCCGCGTACAACCGGAAAATGACCGGTTCGGCCGTTAAATTCTCCACGGTAATGTTTTGGCTGGCGAAAGCGCCGGCCGATAATTCAAAATTAAGCCGCGAGGGACTTACCGAAATACCGGCGGCCTTTGATATTAAAGGCGTCCATAAAGAAAGGGCGATGATGAATAAAACGGCTTGTTTCATAAATTGTAAAAAAAATCAATTACTACTGCCCCAGAAAATCAGACTGCCGCGTTTTTGGCCGGCACCCGTGAAATCAGCCGGAATCTGAAGTTTGACGGATAGTTCGCTGTTGTTGCCCGCCCGCAAAGTCCGGTTGAAATTCTCCCAGAAATTATTATCCAGGTAAAGATTATCTTCAAACAGGCTGTCGCCGGTAATCTGCGTTTCCAGATAAACGTCCACGTTGCCGTTATTGGTCAATAAAACCTGCCTGACGGACAGGCCGCCCGGATTCAGCGAACCAAAATCCAGACTGTCGGTATTGACTATAAAAGACAGGGTGTCCTGGTTAGGCGGCGGTTGATTCTGATTATTGACGTTGACGGACAGCTCCACCGTCCGTGACACGCCCGAACCGATTTTTAAATATTCCTTTTGACTGCGGACGTAATCTTCAGCTTCGGCGTAAACCGGATAAAGCCCGCCGGCATCTAGCCGGACGGCTACCCGGCCGTTTTGATCGGTTTCATAATTTATTACCCCGACCAGAACCTCAAACCCGGTGGCCGGCTGCCAGGCCTGGCCATTATAAAATTGAACCTCAATGACAACTTCCTCTCCGGCCACGGCCTGATTGGCCGACAGGTTGACTCTTAACGGCTGTAAACCGCCCGGGCCATAACCCAAGAGCACGTAATCGCCGTCAATTAGTTGATAAGCGTCAACCGAGAGTTGCGAGGACTGCCAGTTAACCCAGTACTGCCAGCCGGACAGACCCTCGGCTACAAGGCCGCCTAGGCTGTCCAGATAAAGTCCGTTGGGATAAGCCGTGGCGTGATAATCGTAACCGCAGACTGCGGCGCCGTTTTGCACCAGTTCCAGAACCGTGGCGCCAACGACTTCATTATCGCACAAGGTGCCGCCGGGCGCTTCAATCCGCAAATGATGAGCTGATTCTTCCCGCGGCTCTTCGGGGATTTGATAGTAAGCCACGGGATAGCTGGAGCCGGACAAAGCCACGGCCGCGTAAGCGGTCATCAGCAAACTGCCCTGCTCGTCGCCGGTTAGCCATAAAAAAGAACCGTCCTGCTGGTACAAACCGTCCAGAAAAGACAACGGCGAATTGCCGCCAAGCTGCCAATCTTCGGAATTAAGGCCCAGCTTGTTCAAAGCGGCCGCTACCCAGGCGGTGGAGCCGGAATCGGAATCGCTGTCCGCGCTAAAACCAAAACCGCCGTCCTCGTTCTGCAATGTTTGCAGATAGGAAAGCGCCGACTGAACCGGCTCTGAATCAACGGTCAAACCGGCTTCCAGCAGGGCCATGACCGCGGCGGCCGTATCGTTGGAATCGGACTCCAAACCGGGCGAGTAGCTCCAGCCGCCGTCCTCGTTCTGATTGTCCAAAATAAAACCTTTGGTTTCCTGGATAATGGCTTCGTCCGACTCAACACCGGCCGCGGCCAATGCCAAAATGCCCCAGAAATCGTCGTTCAATAAATCAATGGAACCCAGCTGGCCGTCCTGATAATAAGTTTCCAGCTGGCTGACAAAATCAGTCTGGTTATAATCGTAAGGATTGCCTCCGGCGGCTACGATGGCCAAAACGGCGGTGGCAAACTGGTTGGCGTAAGTGCCTTCAAAATCATCCAGATAGCTTATATCCAAATCCGTTTCCCCGACCGCGGCCAAGGCCTGGCTGGTCCAGACGCTTTGATTGGCCGCCAACAGATAATTAACGGTCTGCCCGCTCACTTCGGCTTGAGCCAAAAAAACCGAAGAAAAAACCAGGCTTATGGTCAAAATCACGTAAACCCCGCGCCATTTTTTTAATTTAAAAATTGGTGCCGGGTAAATTGTTTTTTTCATAATGGTTATTTAAAAAATTTATCTTTTCCGCGTCCAATTGTTTTTTTCATAATGGTTATCTAAAAAATTTATCTTTTCCGCGTCCAGCTGACGGGTTTATCCCGTCAGCAACCTTTCTACCTCTCTACCTCCAGCTGACGGGTTTATCCCGTCAGCAACCTTAAAATAAAATAGACAGGGAGAAGAAAAGACTTAACTCTCTTCTCCCTGTTGGCGCTAAGCAACGGCCCGATGACGGTTGGGGTACGAAACCGTATACAGCCAAAGGACTTGGCCGTCTTGCCGAGGTTCAGTTAAGAGCAAAATATCACCCGACTCCAGAATAATGCCGTCAATATTGGCGGTATTATTGCGAATCAAGATGCCGTTGACGTAAATCCAGCACCGGCCGTTATCCACCAAACCGGGAACTGACCAGATGCCGATGCCATAGTCGGGATAATTTCCCCAAGCCTGCCAGCCCGGCCACTCTTCGTTCAGTATCTGCCGCAACGACTTGCGGCTGGTGGATGGAATTCTGTCCGAAACCGGGGCCGTTTCATCCAACTCGTCAACCGGCTGATCCTCTTCTGGACCGACCGGAATTCTGCCGCAACCAACCATTAACAAGGTTACGGCTAAAGTTCCCAAACCAAATGCAAATTTCAACCGGGAACGGTCGGGTGTTTCTTCAGTCTGCTCAACTTCTTTATTCCGACGCCACATCATCTCCCTCCTGAATATGTGAATGAACTTGTTGCTAAATGAAATCCCCCACTTTCTTTGGCGAAAATGGGGGAAATCTTTTTGTTTTGTTTGGAAAGACCTTGAGCGGACTCAAGAGCTTTCTTTAAAAACAAAGTTTTTCTACCCTTATTTCGCGAAGGGAAATTTTTAAACCATATTTATTTTTTTATCAGTTTTCTGACTTTCCGCCGATTCGGCGGATTACAGTAGCGCGACTGTCGGGGACTTGCCCGTTGTAATAACAGATTTTAAATCTGTCATTACAACGGGTACACCCCGTTGCCTGACAAAAAATATTTTCAATTTACTTTTTTGCCTCAACCATGAGGCTCTCCAAATTAATGCCGTTATACTGGCTTTTACTGATGGCCTTATTTTCGGAAAGTATTTTAACCTCAAAACCCACTTTTTTTAGCTTAGCCAAATAATCGTCTTTTAACAAGGCCCCGCCCACGCAACAGGAAATAAGCTCTTCATCCTGTCTCTGGCTGGCCGATAATTCTTCCAAAAGAACGATGTCGGAAACGTACATCCGGCCGCCAACTTTTAAAATCCGGTGCACTTCTTTAAAAACTTTATCCTTGTCCGGCGCTAAATTTATCACGCAATTGCTAATGACCAAATCCGCCGAATTGTCTTTTAAGGGCAAGTTCTCAATGTCTGCCAAAACGAATTCAACATTGTCCGCCGAGGCCTTTTGAGCATTGGCTCTGGCCCGCTCAATCATTTCTTGGGTCATGTCCACGCCGATTACCCTGCCGGCGGGGCCGACTTTTTTAGAGGCCAGCAG
>DATDUR010000048.1:0-3673 GCA_035290305.1 Patescibacteria group bacterium | reverse complement strand
CATAAAATTCCCACCCCCAAATGGGATTATGTTTATACTCTGGACGATGACATTAGGACTGATTTTAAATACCCGCTGATAGTCAAGCCGGCCAACACCGACAATTCCATCGGCATTACCAATGATTCCGTGGTAACCAATAAAGAAGGACTGTGGACGCAGCTTAGAAAAGTGGTGATAGACGGCGGCCGGCCGGCCTTAATTGAGGAATACATTGAAGGCGATGAATATGACGTTTCCATTTTAGGCAGCGAGGAGGATAACTTAAGAATTTTGCCGCTGTCCCGTTCCATTTTTGACAAATTGCCCGAGGGTTATTGGCATATTTACCCCTTTGAAGCCAAGTGGGGCGTGGATACGGTTTATAAAGAAGGCATCACGGTTCAGCGTCCGCCTAAAAACGTCAATAAAAAGTTAACTTCTTTAATTGAGGAAATCGCCTTGGATACTTATAACATCCTGGACTGCCATGATTACGGGCGGGTGGAGGTTAAAGTTGACAAAAACAGCAACCCGTACGTTTTAGAGCTTAATCCCAATCCTTCCATAGACCTTGACGACTGTCTGCCGGAGGTGGCCAAGCTGGTCGGCTTGGATTACGGCGATTTTATTGAAGAAATAATCAGAATGGCCATTGAGAGATATAAAAAATATCCCCCGTATTATCATCTCCAGTCCAATTTAATTTGATTAATTTTAGCATGACCAAAGAGAAGCGGAGAGTCTTAGACGTTTTAAAAAATACCTATTGCCGCCTGAAGTCTTCCAAGATTTCCGGCGTGGGCGTTTTCGCCGTCCGGGACATTCCCAAAGGAATCAATCCGTTCAAGGGCCTGATAGACCAGAAGTGGCGCCGCTTTAAAATGTCGGAATTGAAAAGCCTGGACCCGGCGGTTTTAAAGATGGTGGACGATTTTTTCGTCATTGAAAAAAATAATACCCTGACCATTCCCAAATCCGGCTTAAACGGCATGGACATGTCTTTTTACGTTAACGATTCAAAGAAGCCCAACGCCAAAACCATTGACGGCGGCTTTACTTTCGTGTCTTTAAGAAAGATAAAAAAAGGCGAAGAGGTGACGGTTTCTTACGGCCTTTACGACGATAAATACAAGCAGCGCTAAAGTTATGGATAAAAATTATTTGGACCAGAGAATCAGAAAAGTGCCGGATTTTCCCAAAGCGGGCATCCTGTTTTACGACGTCACCACTTTATTTGAAGACGCCGGGGCTTTTAGAAAAGTGGTTGATGAACTGGCCGATAAATATCAAGGCCAACAAATAGACAAAATCGTGGGCATTGACGCCCGGGGTTTTCTTTTGGCCTCGGCCATGGCCTACAAGCTGGGCTGTGGCTTGTCCATTGTCCGCAAACAGGGCAAACTGCCTTATAAAACCAAGTCGGCCGGTTATCAAAAGGAATACGGGCCGGATATTATTGAAATGCACGAAGACACCATCAAGGCCGGAGAAAGGGTGGTGATTGCCGACGATTTGCTGGCCACCGGCGGCACCATGCTGGCCACCGTTGAGCTGGTGCGCCAGCTTAAGGGGGAAATTGCCGGTTTGGATTTTATCATCAAGCTGTCGTTTTTGCCCGGCTTTAAAAAGTTGACCGAGCTTGGCTACCCGGTCAATTATCTGATAGAATACGATTCCGAAACAGTTTAATTATGAGCGCTCAAAAAATCAAAATCGGCATTATCGGCGGTTCGGGTCTGGAAGACCCCGAGTTTTTGGAAAATTATCAGGAACTGGACGGCGTTAATAAATTCGGCCGGCCCTCGTCCAAGCTTATTTTTGGCCGGCTCAACGGAACGGAAGTGGTTTTTTTAAGCCGTCACGGCCGGCAGCATGCCATCAGTCCCACGGACGTGCCTTTTTTGGCCAACGCCCTGGCTCTAAAAGAAGCCGGCTGTACCCATCTTCTGGCCACCACCGCTTGCGGCTCGCTTAAGGCGGAAATCAAACCGGGCGATTTCGTATTCGTGGATCAGTTCATTGATTTTACCAAGCACCGGACCCTGACTCTGTTTAAAGACAAAATCATGCATACGGCCATGGCTGAACCGTTTTGCCCCAAGTTGAGAAAAATATTGACTGATTCGGCCAAGTCTTTGAATTTGGATTATCATTCCGGCGGCACGATTATTACCGTGGAAGGGCCCCGTTTCTCCACCAAGGCGGAATCCGAGATGTTCCGGCAATGGGGAGCGGAGGTGATTAACATGTCCACCGTGCCGGAAGTGATTTTGGCGCGGGAGCTGGGCCTGTGCTATCAAAGTATTGCCATGGCCACCGATTACGACTGCTGGAAAGAGGGCGAGGAGCCGGTAACCGCGGAAATGGTTTTTAAAAGAATGGAGGCCAACGCCGAGCAGGTTAAGCGGCTGCTTGTTGACGCGGTGGCCAGAATCCAGTTTGACGATTGCCCCCACTGCCGGAGCTAAACGTAAATTAAAAAACAGCCGATCTAAAGCTGTTTTTATGTTTTTTTAAGCCGTGTTATAATATAGGAGATAATAATTAGCCAACAATCATTATGACTTTATCAAGCGTTAAAGTTCCGGAGGAGATGGCCCCGTTGTTTGAACAGGCGGAAAAATACGTCAAGGATTATTACGACTCCTTCAAATCCAATAAAAAAGAAGGCACCATTACCATTGGCGGGGAACGGTACATTTTAGTCCGGGCCAAGTCTTTGCGGGTGGATTTTGCCGAACATTTGGGCGAAGCCCTGGGTCTGCCGGCCAAGCTGGCGGCCGAGGCCAGCGATAATTTTTTATACATTCTGGCCCGAGCCATTGGCAAAGCCGATGCCAAACATTTCGTGGCCAAACAGGGAGTAACGGAGCCGATTGCCAAGCTGGCCGCCGGGCCCATCAGTTTTAATTATTCGGGTTGGGCTTTGGTGGACATTTTTCCGGAAAGCAAGCCCACGCCGGATGAAAATTATTTCCTGACCTACGACCACCCATATTCCTTTGAGGCCGACGCTTACATCTCGGCCAAAGGCGCCGCCTCGCCCAAACCGGTTTGCGTGATGAACGCCGGCTATTCGGCGGGCTGGTGTTCCGAAAGCTTTGGCGTGGAAGTGGATGCCCGCGAAATAATGTGCCGGGCCAAAGGCGACCAGGCCTGCCGGTTCGTCATGGGCCTGAAAGCTCGGCTGGATGAATACGAGCAGTGGACCTTAAAAAACGTCAAGAGATAATTTTAGGAGGTAAAATAAAGTGTCATCAGAATTTTATAATAAAGTTTATAAAGAGTGCCAGTCTTATTTTGGTAACGACACCAAAGATTTTTTGGATAAGCAGATAAACACCCATTTGCTTAAGCCGCCGGATTCCGTAGAATACGAAGATAGGCACGAACTGGCCAAATGGCTTTGGGTTTCTTCGGCTTTGACTATCGGCCCTGAACTGGCCAGGAATTTAGCCGATGGCGTTTTGGCCATTAAATAAATGATTAATTAATTATTAACCCTATTATTTTATGAAAGGATACGTAGCCGACATCGGCCAGGAAACAATCTCCAACGAAAATTTCCGCCGGGTGCTCTATACCGCCAAAAACAGCCAGCTGGTGGTGATGCATCTTAATCCGGGCGAAGACATCGGGGCCGAAGTGCATGAGCTGGACCAGTTTATCCGCGTGGAAGCGGGCGAAGGCA